>JAYURB010000599.1:0-5522 GCA_043756425.1 Bacteroidota bacterium | reverse complement strand
GTTTCATCGATAACTCCTGTTGTGTATCCCCCTCAAAATAAAAACCTAAGTTGCAACAATTGTTCGAATGGAAGTCTGACAGCTAATTTAACAGCTGGCATTGGTACTAAAACTTATCAATGGAAAGACCAGGCGACAAACCAAAGCATAGGCCAAACGACGCAGACTGCCACTGGTCTTTCTGCAGGAACTTATATTGTGATAGTTACTGATGCGAATGGATGTACTGCAACAGGCTCGCATAGCATTTTGGCGCCGGAGAGGGATGATTGGTCGATGGCGGGAAATACTGGGATCAATTCATCACAGTTTATTGGAACAACTGATACAAGTAATTTAATTTTTAAAACTAATAATACAGAGCAGTTAAGAATTAATCAAAATGGCCAGGCTAATTTTCAAGGTAGTATAAGATTGAATAATTTATCAGGTACAGGAAAACGTTTAATATATGCAGACTCAAGTGGTCAACTTTATAGAAGTATTGGTCCAACCGGAGGGAACACAACTATGTGTGATGTTTTGGCTCCTGCTTCCTGGTATTATGTAAATCCAATGAATTCTGAGGATATCATTTTATGTCTCGGAAATGTTGGAATAGGATTTCATGATTTTCCAACTGCAACATTAGATATTTCAGGGAATCAAAAAATTGGTGCTTCGTATGCCGCAAATTCAAATATTCAGGCACCAACAAACGGACTATTAGTTCAGGGAACTGTTGGAATAAATACAACTTTTATTCCTACGGGCTTTAAACTTGCAGTGAATGGAAAAATTATTTGCGAAGAATTAAAAGTACAACTTTCTTCTACATGGGATATTGTATATGGAAAAGATTATTCCCTGATGTCTATTAAGAAGCTGAGAGATTATGTTCGTGTTTTTAAACACCATCCGAATTTTAAATCGGCGAGTGAAATGGGTAAAGAGGAAGGTTTTAATATTGGAGATTTTAATATGCGTTTGCTACGTACAGTTGAAGAGCTGTCGCTTTATATTACACAGCAAGATGAACGGATGGATAGGCAGGATAAAAGAATTGAAGAGTTAGAAAGAAAGATTAACAAGAAAACAAAAGCTGAATGAGAAAAGTAATCTTTCTCCTTCTTTTTTTCGCCCACTCCTCCTGCGCACAAATTACTTTTCAAAAAACGTATGGTGGTATGCAGGATGATGGATTCTATTCTGTTCAGCAAACTTATGATAGCGGATATGTTGCAGTTGGATTAACAAAGAGTTTTGGAGCAGGAAATTATGATATATATTTAGTTAAAACTGATTTAAATGGAGATACGCTTTGGACAAGAACGTATGGTGGAACCGGAAGGGATATAGGGTATTACGTTCGGCAAACCACTGATTCAGGTTATATTGTTATAGGAAGTACGAATGGCAACGGACCTGGAACCCAAGGTGTATACCTGATTAAGACCAATAATAATGGAGATTCCTTATGGACTAAATCATATATGTCCGGTTCCAACGGAGAAAGTGTAGGGTGGTCCGTTAAACAAACATTTGACGGAGGATATATTTTAAATTGTACTGGAAGTTGGGATGATGTGAAATTCTTAATTAAGACCAATGCAATTGGTGATACTCTTTGGACCAAGTCTTATGGAATAAAAAGTGGTTCATTATCTGAAGTGCAGCAAACAGTTGATAGCGGATATATCATTACAGGTACGAGTGAATCTTCTGCATCTTTGTACTTGATTAAAACAGATGTCTATGGAAATCCTGTTTGGAAAAAAGAATACATAGGAATTTCTTTAAATGAGGGGCATAGTGGATATTCAGTTAAGCAAACTCCGGATGGAGGATATATTGCAGTTGGTTCAGCATGGAGTTCATCTTGGGATGTTTATCTAATTAAAACGAATTCCTTTGGAGATACACTTTGGACAAAGACATTCGCGGGTGACAGTACAGATGTAGGAGAAAGTGTTTATTTAACCAATGATTCCGGGTATATTATTTCTGGTTTTACCCTAAGTTTTGGAGCAGGAAGCCCAGATGTTTATCTAATTAAAACAGACTCTATGGGAGATACCCTCTGGACAAAGTCATTTGGAGGCATTGGTAGTGATGGCAGTAATTCTGTTCAGCAAACCTTGGATGGAGGATATATTTTAGCCGGTTCTACAAATGGTTTTGGAGCCGGAGGAAATGATGCATATTTGATTAAAACTGATTCAAACGGAAATAGCGGATGTTATGAGAATAACACAGCAACAATAGTAAGTTCACATCAAACAATAGATTCCTTTCCTATAGATACTTTCTTATTAGATCCAATTCTTGTTAATTCATATTCAGCTCTGGCAAGTAGCGGAGCTGCCGTAAGTAAGCTTTGCAGCAACATAGACATAAATGAAAATACTGTTGAATATGAATCAAGCATTTATCCAAATCCTGCACACGATTATTTCACAATAAAAATAAATGCTGAATGGATAAATACGAAAATTGAAATCTACGATATGCTTGGCAATATTTTTTTTTCAGAGGAGTTAAAGAGTAACTATGAAACCATAAATTGCAAAGAGCTTTCACAAGGAATTTATTTTGTTGCACTAAGAACCAAATTTAAAATTATAACTAAAAAATTGATTATTTATTAATAAATTCTAATCATAAATAACATGAAAATATATTATACGAGCATTTTATTCTTCATCGCTACATTACATTGTAGTGCCCAACTTCGTTCCACTTTCGGTTATGGTTACACTGATAAATTATCATATCGTGCGGACGGGAGCGCCTCTGTTACTTTTTATTCAGATCATTCATCTATTACACAAACTTCTTTTGACCTCAAAGATTTTAGTAGTAACACTTTTGCAACCATTGACAATTTTAATCCTACTTCACAAGCCACTCCTTCATCTTCAGCGTATAGAGACGGCTATAATTGGACACCAACCAAAACCTGGATTATTCCCAATTTAACCAATGTATCTAGTGGTTACTATATGCTTGATGGGAAAATTCCTATAATAATTAAAGGAGATAATACCATAGCGGATATTGTTATTGTTTGCCCAACAAATACTATAAATGCATATACAACATCAGGCGGATCCAGTTTATATGTTTCGGGTACTGAGTTAGTATCCTTTTTAAGACCTCAACATATTGCACAGGCATATTGCAGTGATTTCATAAAGTGGATAATGCAATGGATTGCATCTTCGACTACGAACCCGAATGGATATACAGTAAACTTTATTTCTGATACGGACATGGATGATTATACTGAAATCGAAAATGCAAAACTGCTGATCGTCCCGGGACATAGCGAATACTGGACACGGCAGGCGCGCCTCAACTTTGACAGGTTTGTTGATGAGGGAGTGAACGAAGTCGGACACGACCGCCATGCTTTAATTCTTTCAGGCAACACCATGTGGTGGCAGGTGCGCTATCAGTATGACCCGAACAATGCGGCCAACCCACAATTGGTTTGCCACAGAGGTTCTAATTGGGGAGCTGTTGGTCAAACTCCGGTTTCACACGATGATCCCATTCAAAGTACAAACCCATTGCTTGCAACATATCATTGGAACGAACCCTCCCTTAAATATTCCATCCTTAGCAGTATTGGTTCTGATTGGCTGCGAGGAGGTGTTACCGGTATGACTTACTCCGGATTCAATATGTTGATGGAAGATCCTCAATCCACTACTTCTTATCCCAAATCTCCATTATTAAATGGCACGAACTTATTGTTTCATCAATTAATTAATATAGCTGCAAGTCCCGTGGAATACGATGGTACTTTGATGAAAAGTGATGAAAATGGAAACGCAACGTTGGATGCCAATGGCGACCCGGAATTAGACCTTTCTGCATTGGGATTTTATAGAGCTGAAATGATCGGATATGACAAATTAGATCAATCTTATCCTGATGAGCAACCGGGTAATTTGCAAGAAGCTTTCTGTCCGTTTATGGTCTTTCAAAAAACTAGTACATCCGGTACAATAATTAATACAAATATTAACAGGTGGTGTTCTCATACAGATGGATGGACCGGAACTAATCCTCAATTAAAAGTAATTACTGAAAACATGATAAATCTTATGATTGATGATATAGCAAATAATCAGCACGGCAATAACCTTTTTTCAAATCCCACTCCGCCAACATCTATTACAGTTTCACCTGCCTATACAAATGTCAGTTACAGCGCTTGTGATGGCGGAAGCATTAATTTTACTCCCAATGGAATTTATTTGGACCAGGCATATAAGATAGATAATGGTTATACATTTAATTACAATCCTTTTACCGGCACAACTCTGGCATTTTCGGACATCTATCAGGAAAGAGATAACAATACCACTCAAGCAGAATTTGATGCAACTTGTGGAAGTTATCAGGCGTTCAAAATTGGATCAGCAAGCAATGAAAAAAATACAGCCAATGAACAAACCGACGAATTAATTTTCTCTCTCTATCCCAATCCAACCATGAGCACATTCATGTTACAAATACAGACAAAAAGTGCTTCGGTAAAAGATGTTTCCGTCTACAATGCCATCGGTACTGAAATATTTCACCTGGAGAAACTAAGTGCTTCAGGCACTGTTATAGATTTAGCTAATAACCCCAAAGGCATCTACTTTGTTAAGCTTATTCAAGAAGGGAAAGAAACGGTGAAAAAAATTATTTATATGTAGTTAATCAAACATCCATGCGACTGAATTTGACAATTAGTCAAAAAAAAAGCGAAGACTCTCCTTCGTGCCGGTTAAAGTCACAGTTTGAAATTCATAATGGAAAACCTAAAACACTGTTTTTTAGCTTAATTCATACTTGCTCATAAATTAGTTTTTTATTATTTGATAATCATTTGCTTTTATTGAATTTTTATGATACACTTTGTATAAAATTATTTGCGAAGAATTAAAAGTACCACTATCCTCAACATGGGATAAAGTTTATGAAAAAAATTATTCCCTAATGACAATTAAGAAATTAAGTGATTATTTTCGTGTTTATAAACACCATCCGAATTTTAAATCGGCAAGTGAAATGGAAAAAGATGACGGATTTAATGTAAGCGATATGGTTATGCGTTTACTTCGCACTGTAGAAGAGCAGTCGCTTTATATTACACAACAAGATGAACGGATGGATAAGCAGGAAAAAATGATTAAAGCATTGGAAAAGAAGATTAACAAGAAAGCAAAAGTTGAATGAAAAAATTAGTTTTTATTCTATCTTTTTCATATGTCGGCATTGCATTAGGGCAAAATCCCAATTGGGTTTGGGCGAAAAGTGCAGGTGGAAGCGATTATGATTTTGCAAATTCTGTTTGTACCGACCTTCGCGGGAGTGTTTATGTGACAGGTTATTTCGGAAGCCCTTCAATTACCATTGGTAACAATGTTTTAACCAATGCATCAGGAGGTATATATCATGACATTTTTTTTGCAAAATATGATGAGAATGGCAACGTGCTTTGGGCTAAAAGCGCTGGTGGATCTCACTCTGATGAGGGATTCGCT
>JAYURB010000598.1:0-5525 GCA_043756425.1 Bacteroidota bacterium | reverse complement strand
CATTATATAATATTATGATTGGAGTTGAAGCTGGAAACAAGACAGCTGGTTCGGGTTTTACTGAGGCGTCCAGAAACGTTTTTGTTGGTTCGAAAGCAGGATTTCTTAATACGACAGGACATGAAAATGTTTATTTAGGGCATTGGGCAGGAAGAGGAAACCGTCTTACATACACTAGCCGAAATGTTATAATAGGAAATATCAGCGGATCTTTCAACGGTGAAGAAGGAGAAGATAATGTCTTATTGGGGAATAATACCCATTTAGACATAACCGGTTTAAGAATTAATCACAGTTGTGCTATAGGTGCTGACGCCAATGTTCATGGAAATTTCAGTATGGCTGTCGGCTCAGGATCAAATGTATTTACAGACAATTCCATTTCAATGGGAAGGGTGGAAAGTGACGTTACTTTAATGGGATACAACGCAAACCCATCAACCGGCGGGTTCAGATTATATGTAAACCCGCTTACCGGCACAGATGCCGCCTATTTTAATGGAGATATAAATTGTAATGGAATGTGGTACTCATCAGATTCTGCTTTAAAGAAAAATATACTTTCTCTGAATCCTCAAGATGCAAATCAACTAATAGATTTACTAAATCCTAAAACGTATGTGTACGATTTGTTAAACAACCCTTCTTTGCATTTGCCCTCAGGAGTGCAATATGGTTTTTTGGCGCAAGAATTAGAAGGCGTGTTACCTTCTTTAGTCAAAGAAGTAACAGCTCCGCCAATTTTGGATTCAATAGGACAAGTTATTTATCCTGAAAAAACGTTCAAGAGCATAAACTATACAGCATTAATTCCTTTATTAATCCAATATGGGAAGAATCAGAAGACGGAAATCGATTCATTGAAATCAATTATTAATGACTATTCAAACAGGTTTGACAAGTTGGAAAGCCTGATTAATAATTGTTGTATTGTAAAGTCTCATTTGAGATTATCGAATTCAACTGATATTGCATTCAATAATGAAAAGACAATTATATTAAATCAAAATGATCCAAATCCGTTCTCTGAACATACTACAATAACTTATAATATCCCATCTACAGTTTCGGAAGCGAAAATTATCTTCTTTGATAATAGTCAACGTATCCTTCAGTCAATAAATATTTTGGAGCGTGGCCCGGGACAAATAACTGTTTATGCCGAGAAACTTAGTACTGGCACATATTTATATTCACTAATTGCAGATGGAATTGTTGTAGAAACGAAGAAAATGGTGTGTTCTAAATGATCCACACTATTCTGGTATAAGATAATAAAAACCTTACTGCTCTGTTCCAACAGCATTCTGCACTGCCACTTCAATTCCCAGAATCCAAAAAGGTTTGATGAGGAGGTTCAGGAAAAGTACCAGTGCTAAATTTGTAACGAACTTCCGCTGCATATTGTGTTTTGTTGCGCAAATGTAGTTTTAAAAATTTCAAAAAATAATAAGCAAAACAAATACAAAATTACATAGAACTCTCTTTGCGGACTTTATACCTGCAAAGACCTTCGTCAAGGTATGAAACATAATCTTTAACTCCGATAATACCACCGCGAGGATCTGCAAGCAGTTTCTCTTTATTATCAATTAATACATAAAAAGGTTGGGAATTTGTATTGTAAATGGATGCCTGAAAATCACTCCATTTGTTTCCTGTAGTTTTAATTTTTTTACCGCTGGAAGGAGATACAAATTGTTGTTCTTCGGGTAAAGCAGTTTTATCATCGACATACAATGAAATAAGTACATATTCCTGAGATAATCTTTTCAATACTGCCGGATCACTCCAAACTTTATCTTCCATTTTACGACAGTTCACACAAGACCAGCCGGTAAAGTCTATCATAATTGGTTTGCCTTGGGCTTTTGCATAACGCACGCCTTCGTCATAATCGTGAAAGCAGTTTAAATCGTGCGGACATTCGCTTTCATGTCCTGTTTTCCATTCTTTATAAAATTCAGGTGGAGGAAAGCCACTTATTAGTTTTAAGGGTGCGCCCCATATGCCGGGAACCAGATACAGGGCAAAAGTAAAAACCAGTAATGAGGATATTAAACGACCTGATGAAATCTGAGTAACAGGGCTGTCATGAGATAGTTGAAGTTTTCCCAAAAGATAAAATCCCCACAGAATAGCAATAACAATCCACAAGGAAATAAATATTTCACGTTGTAAAAATCCCCAATGATAAGCAAGGTCAACGTTGGATAAGAACTTAAGCGCAAGTGCCAGCTCTAAAAATCCCAGTGATACTTTTACGGTATTCAACCAGCCGCCTGATTTAGGCAATGAATTCAACCACTCAGGGAACAAAGAGAAGAATGCAAAGGGTATAGCCAATGCAAGTGAGAAACCAAACATTCCTGCCAGTGGTCCAATATAACTTTGTCCTTGCGCTGCTTCAACCAATAGCGTTCCTATGATTGGGCCGGTACAGGAAAAAGAAACAAGCGATAATGTAAATGCCATAAAAAAAATCCCAATCAAACCACCCCTGTCGCTTGCTGAATCTGCTTTGTTTATAATCCAGGAGGGCAATACAATTTCGAATGCCCCAAAGAATGATATGGCAAATATTACGAAGATGACAAAGAAAGCCAGATTGAAAAATGCATTACTCGATAAATCATTTAATGCATCGGATCCAAAACTGACAGTTACCAAAAGTCCCAAAGAAACATAAATGAAAATAATCGATGCAGCATAAATCAAAGCGTTTTTAATTCCTTTTCTTCTGCTTCCGCTGCGTTTCGTAAAAAAACTTACTGTCATTGGAATCATTGGAAAAACGCAGGGAGTGAGAAGAGCCAACAAGCCTCCAATCATTCCGGCAAGGAATATTCCGAGAAAGGACCGATTTGAATTGGGAGTGTCGCCCTTACTTATTCCACAGCCTTCTTCAAGGCCATTCTGTTTATTGGGATCTGATGGATTAGCTGCAGGAACTACAGCCGCTTCATTGAGTGTATCCGTAACGGAATTATTTGAAAGCGTGTCTGTAGAAACAGGAATAACTTCTGATTTGGATTTTCCTACCGTAAACGTAAATGCTGTATCCAATTGAATACACATTTCCAAACAGGCCTGGTATTCAATCTTTCCGGTGATCTTGCAAGAGGGGTCCTTAACTTTAATCTTTTGTTTGAAGGTAGCTTCATTGTAAAACATAAATACGTTCACCATAAAAGATGAATCATATTCCTGCTTGGGCTTAGGTTCTACTACCTTTCCGGATAAGCTGTAGCAGCCACTCTGGTCAAAAGTAAATACCATTGGCAGCGGCCCGCCATCAGGGGTAAATTGAGAATAAATGTGCCAACCCTTATCAAGCTTAACAGTGAAAATAAGTTCTACTTCCCCGTTTTTTGTTTCGCCGGTTTTGAATGTCCATTTTGCAGGATACAGCAGTTGGCCAAAAGAGGAGTAGGAAATGGCAATAAATATTAAAAATAGAAGTCTTTTAATCATATAGGAGTTTTATTAATGAATTCCTGACCGGAAAACGAAATCCTTCCCGGTTAATTTTATACGACACGAATTTAAAAAATTTTCATTGGTTGAACCAATCAAAAACAACCTTCATATTCAGTTCATGTTCAGGCCCCTTCGTTATATCCCTGATAATTTGACCTTCTTTTAGCTGTATTACCCTGTTTCCGTAGTTTACTACATCTTTTATTTGGTGTGTAACCAGCAAAGCCGTCAAATCAAACTCTTTAATAACTTTTGCAGCAAGGTCCATAATAGTTATTGATGTTCTTGGGTCAAGCGCTGCTGTTGGTTCATCCAGAAGTAAAAGTTTGGTATCGTCCATAATGGCCATTAATAAGGTAAGAGCTTGTCTTTGTCCACCGGATAAACTACTCATTGGCAGCGTTATTTTATTCTCTAATCCCAGGTTTAATATACTCACTTTTTCTTTGACTAAAGTTTTAAATTTATCGCCTGTACCTATAGTTAAACCTTTTCTTTTCGTTCTCAGGGATGCAAGTCTAAAATTTTCGAGTATGGTTAATTCCGGTGCTGTTCCTGCAAGAGGGTTTTGAAATATACGGGCAATCCATGCACTTCGTTTATATTCTTTGTACTTAGAAATGTCTAATTTATCCAGATAGATACTGCCTTCATCTGCGAATACTGTCCCCGCCAGTAAGTTCAAAAGGGTCGATTTTCCTGATCCATTGCTTCCGACAACAATGATAAAATCATTTTTGAAAATCTTGAGATTGAAATTACTGAATATCCTCTGTTCATTGGGATTTCCTTTGTTGAACGTTTTTGAAATTGAAGAAAGAGTTATCATTCGCTGCGTTTTAGTTGTGGAATACTAACTACAATCAACACAAAAAGGGCAACAACAAGTTTAAGGTATAGAGCATTTAATCCAATAGATAAAGCGAATGCAAGAATGATCCTGAAAAGTATTGTACCGGCTACAACTCCTGCAAGGTGAATAGTAATGCTTTTAATTTTAAAAAGGTTTACAAAAATTTCTCCTATCATAACAGAACCCAGACCTAAAATCACAATTCCAATGCCCATGCCTATGTCTGCAAAACCCTGTACCTGGCAGATCAGATAACCACTTATAGCTGTCAGACCATTTGCTAAAGCAAGGCCAAGGATTTTTAGAGAATCAGTATTTGATCCCAGAGAACGCATCATGGTTTCATTATTTCCTGTTGCACGAAAAGCCAAACCAAAATCTGTCTTCAACAATAATGATAATCCTGCAAAAATCAGTAATGTAAAAAGTAACAGGACGATACCTTGTGCCTGAAGTTCTGACAAACCAATTATAAACGAAAATATTGTATTCACACCCGTCAAAGGAATATTGGATCTTCCCATAATTGCCAGATTAACGGAATACAATGCTGTCATAACCAGTATGCCCGATAAAAGTGCATGTACCTTTAGTTTTGTATGGATAATTCCCGTAAATGCTCCTGCAATAGCACCTGCAAGAAAAACACAGGGAAGTACAATTAGAGCAGGGTAATGTTCTGTCATTAACACAGCCGTAACAGCACCACCCAGTGTAAAAGAACCGTCGGTAGTTATGTCGGGAATATTAAATACACGCATGGATAAAAAAATACCCATTGCCAGGGCTGAAAATCCCAAACCGAGCAATATAGCTGTAAGGTAGAAGCTCATTTAGTATAAAAAGTAATTAAAATTCTGTCAGCGAACAGAAGTAAAGGTACTGTCAAAAACAACATTGTACATTTTCCTGACTTGTCAGATTTAGTTCTGTTTGTCAATTGAATTTAAGGTACATTGTAAATTCTCAGGAATAGGTGTTCTCATTCTAAATTTCCATTTGATAAATTTATTAAAAAATCTTGCATCGGTTAATTTTTTGTATTAATTAATAACAAGGATTAAACGATGAGGTTGACAATTTTTGCTAATGTTTTATGCATTTTACCGTTTGTGAAATACCATTTTCCTCTACTGAAAGGAAATACATGCCATCAGCGATATCCGGAATCATTAACTTTATTGTGTTTTGG
>JAYURB010000597.1:0-5536 GCA_043756425.1 Bacteroidota bacterium | reverse complement strand
GTCAAATTTAAAAGATGAAATTTTTATTAATGAATTGAAGGCGCTGAATGCCGATCTATTTGTAGTTGTTGCTTTTCGAATTCTTCCCGAAATTATCTGGACCATGCCACCTCTTGGAACCTTTAACCTTCATGCTTCCCTGCTGCCGCAATACAGGGGTGCTGCCCCCATAAACTGGGCAATAATTAACGGCGAAAAAGAAACAGGAATTACTACTTTCTTTTTAGACCATTCTGTAGATACAGGAAAAGTTATATTCAGAGAGTCTTCCATGATTGGAAAACATGAGAGTGCCGGTGACATTCACGATAGGCTAAAAGAAACCGGTGCACAGTTGGTTTTAAAATCGGTGCAAACAATTCAGGAAGGAAATGTTTACACTTTTGACCAGCAGCAGCTTGGAGAAGGAAAGAAACTGAATCCTGCACCAAAATTATCAAGAGAAAATACGCGCATTGATAAACGCAAACGTCCGGAAGATTTTACAAATTTCATTTGTGGGTTAAGTCCTTATCCGGGGGCTCATACACAAATATGCAATTCAAATGGTATAAGTTTTACAATGAAGATCTTTGCTGTGAAGCCGTTCATGGAGAAACACAAGTACGCTGCAGGAACAGTAAAAACAGATAATAAAACTTACTTATATATTTATCTTCCCGGAGGATATGTTTCCGTTGAAGAATTGCAATTGTCAGGAAAGAACAGAGTAAAAATTAAGGATTTTTTGAATGGCACAAAAATGGAAGGTGACTGGCATATTGAATAGTTCATTTTATTTTATATCAGATTCGATTCTTTAAAATGGAAAAAGTGATTATTCTCAGTGGCGCAGGCATAAGTGCAGAAAGTGGATTAAAGACATTTCGCGATAGTGATGGCTTATGGGAAAACTATAAAATTGAAGATGTAGCCACGCCTGAAGGCTGGAAAAAAAACAGAAAACTGGTACTTGAATTTTATAACGAAAGAAGAAAACAAGTTTTAAAAGCAAGACCGAATGAAGCCCATCATGCACTTGTAAAGCTTGAAGAAAAATTTGATGTGACAATTGTTACTCAAAATATTGATGATTTGCATGAAAGAGCCGGTTCAGAAAAAGTATTGCATCTTCATGGAGAAATATTAAAATCGAGAAGTAGTTTTGATCCATCGCTAGTATATAAAATTGAAGGGGAAGAGTTAAACGAAGGAGAAATTTGTGAAATGGGATATCAACTAAGACCACATATAGTTTGGTTTGGCGAAATGGTACCGATACTTGATGATGCAGCACGTCTTGTTTCACAAGCTGATGTTTTAATTGTTGTAGGAACATCGCTTGCGGTTCATCCGGCTGCCGGACTGATTAATTTCGCATCTATTGCTTCTGAAAAGTATTACGTCGATCCGAACGGTGCTTCATTGCAAGGTTTTACCGTGATACGGGAGAAAGCAGTGTTGGGAATAACAAAACTTGTAAATCATTTAATGAAAGATAAACAATGAACAGCGACTTTTTTTCAGGTGAAGTTTTTAAATGGGTAGTACTGCCTATTTTAATTTTTATTGCAAGAACAACCGATGTAACCCTGGGAACACTTCGGAATATTTTTATTTCAAAAGGGTTCAGAAATATTGTACCAATAATAGGCTTTTTTGAAGTGCTGATTTGGCTGATTTCCATCCGTCAGGTAATGCGTCATCTTGATAATCCTCTATGCTATATTGGTTTTGCTGCAGGATTTGCCATGGGAACCTATGTTGGATTAAGAATTGAAAGCATGCTTGCACTTGGACTTCAGGTTTTGCGCATAATTACTCCGGTAAATTGGTCGCCCCTCGTAGAAGCCTTAAGAAAGCTAAACCTCGGTATGACCATAATTGACGGTCAGGGAGCCAAAGGGCCTGTTAAGATTATCTTTATGATTGTTAAAAGAAAGGATATTTCAACGGTTCGGAACCTAATTAATGAAATAAATCCACAAGCCTTTTATACCATAGAAGATATAAGGGTGGCCAATCAGGGCGTTTTTCCTCAAAAAAACGATGGTAAAGGTGCATTTGACTATATTAGAAATGTTCTGCCCGAAATCAAAGAGAAATAAACCAAAGATTGTCAATAAGTAAGAGACAATTGTTGATTTTTATGTTTTACTTTTGGGTAAATTCGCCCTATAAACCTCAAAAAACCAAAATAAAAAAAAATCATGAAAACTAAACTTGTTTTAGCATTATTAGTTGCAGGAGCAGTGAGCTTCACATCTTGCATGAAGAAAATTGACGAAAAAACTATGTCGGAAATCACTCAATTCGGTACTGACTGGACTGGACTTGGTGAAAAAGCAACCAACTGGAGTAATGAATTAGCAACTACTGCTTCTAAAGCAAAAGAATTTGCTACTCAACAAAACACAATGGTTGCTAGCATGGCTTCTTCTAAAGACGAAGCAATGAAATCTAAAATCGCTGATATGGCTTCTAAAGCTACAGCAGATGCTTCGAAATTTGAAGGTATGCAAAATGAATTCACCTCTTTTAAAACTACTTGGGATGAGACAACTAACCAATTCACTGAGTGGAAAGACAAAGTGATGAAAGGTCAGGTTAATGCTGAAGAAGTTACAAAAGGTATGGCTGATTTCAAAACTAAAATGTCTGATGCACAAGCTAAAATCGAAAGCTGGAATACTTCTTTCGCTGAAGCAAAATCTTCATGCGAGCAGAATATGGCTATGGCAGAGAGTATGACTGCAGCTCCTGCTAAAAAATAATCATTGAATTGTCTGTTGCACTTGCAACAAATAAAAAAGGTCTGAGAAATCAGACCTTTTTTATTTGGCAATTTTCGTTGATTTCTTTGAGAATATTCCGAGAAAAATTATTAAAAAATCTCTTGTTTCTAAATGCACCAACCCATCGGATACCGTTTATAACATCCGTTAAAAACACCTCATCTGCGGCTAACAAGTCTTCTATAGCTATCCCTTTTTCGTGTACTGATATTCCCTGTTTCTTTAAATGTTCAATAACTGTTTCACGCATAACTCCTGCTACACAAGCTTCAGATAATGAGGGTGTTGAAATTACTTCCTTAGAAACAAGGAAAATATTTGAACTAATGGCTTCTGCTATTCTATTGTCAGTGTTTAAAACAAGGCAATCACCGGTTTTTAATAGGTTTTTATAGAGCCCGGCCATTACATAATATAAAGCATTGGATGACTTAAGATTTGATAAACCACTGACTGGCTTCTTAATATCCGTGTACAATTCAATTTTTAGGCCGTTTTCATTAAGCTTGTAAGACTTTGAAACAATTGGTGTTGTTTCCATCACATATGATACATCGTTGCTATAAGGCGTATACAGACCTCCATCATTCCTAAAAACTTCAAGTCTAATTCTGCCATTTCCTTTCAGGTTATTTACTTGGTCTAGATGGCGGATAGATAAATATAGATTATGAAAAGTCAGGTCGTCGTGTGGATTCATACCTAACAATTTCATACTCATCGAAAGTCTGGATAAATGCTTTTCAAAAAACAGAATCTCCCCTTGCATTAATCGGATCGTTTCGAAAACTGCATCGCCATACCTGAAAGCCCTATTCGCAGCCGTAAACACAGGCTGGGAAGAGTCAACAATATTTCCGTTAAAATTGATGTAGGTTACTGACATATACTTGACGCAAAGTTACGAGCGAATATTCAGTTAAAAGGAAAAGAGTGATTTTTTTTTACACAGAATAAATCCATAAAAAATGATTCCTTTGGAAGAACTCAGAATCAATCAATGCTTAAAATTAAATTCACAACAGGTTTCAAGCTGGCATTTACATCCAATTTATACGTTTGCACGCCGGCTTTCTTTCCTGCTTCAATGTCTCTGTCAGCATCTCCAATAAACCAGGATTTGGAAGGATCTATTCTGAATCTTGCTATTGCCTTTTCAAGAAGCAATGAGTCGGGTTTTCGGCAAATACAATTACCGACAGATGGATGATGGGGACAGTAATAATATTCCTGAATTTTAATTCCTTTCAGATTAAAATTACGTTCTAATTGTAAATGAATGTAATCGGCTTCCTGCTTGGTATATAAACCTTTTGAAATACCCGATTGATTAGAAATAACGATTAAGAGGTACCCTTCATCACTAAGCCTTTTCAGGCTCTCTTCTACCCCTTCGTTAATCTTTACATCCTCCAATAACCATGTATAGTCTCCCCTTTCCCGAATAAGCACTCCGTCTCTATCAAGAAAAACAGCTTTATTGTCAGATAGCATTTCTGAAGTAAATTAATTTATCAAAAAATTCTATGAGCAGTGATGGTTTCAAAAGAAAAGTATAGACAAAACCGTATATCGCTCCCCACATATGTGCGCTATGATTGATATTGTCTGCTCCACGTTTGGACATATAAATACAATAGCCAATGTAAGCAATTCCGAAAAGTATTCCCGGCAGACAAAGAATACCATAGAGGCATAATTTATTTAAAGGGTCGAAAAGTATATACGCAAATACTATGGCCGAAACAGCGCCGGAAGCACCCAGAGAATTGTATAATGGATTTTGCTTATGTATATTATACGTAGTAAGCTGTGACATTACAAGCGAACTCGCATAAAGAATGAAGAAATACAAAGCTCCCCTTTCACCAAAAGCATTAGCATAATATAACTCTAAATTGCCTCCAAATGAATATAACACCAGCATATTAATTATTAAATGTATGCCGTCGGCATGGATTAAACCGGAAGAAAAAAATCTATACCATTGTTTTCTGTTATGAATGGTATATGGATTAAAAATAAGTTTTTGAGTAATCCTCTCATCCCGGAAAGAAAGCAAACTTACACCTATAGTAATTAAAAGAAAAAAATTTGTCATGCAGCTGTTTGTGAATTTACTTCAATTTAGGAATAAACCGGTCGGTCTGTAAATTCCATTTCCAAAATTACTTATAAAGATTTACACATTAAATCTGAAATGCATGACATCGCCATCTTTTACGAGGTATTCTTTTCCCTCAATGCTTAACTTACCGGCATCGCGGCATGCTGCTTCAGATCCAAGATTAATAAAGTCGTTGTAATTTATTACTTCCGCTTTAATAAAGCCCTTCTCAAAATCAGTATGGATGACACCGGCAGCCTGAGGAGCGTACATGCCTTTGGTAATTGTCCATGCTCTGACCTCTTTTACTCCTGCAGTAAAATATGTGTATAGACTCAACAGTCTGTATGCTGCTTTAATCAGTTTGCTTACGCCTGATTCAGAAAGTCCAAGGTCCTTTAAGAATGCAGTTCTGTCTTCAAAACTTTCAAGTTGTGTTATTTCAGACTCAATAGCAGCGGCAATAACAAGTACTTCTGCATTTTCATCCTTCACTTCATTCTTCAAAGCATCGACGAATTTATTGCCGGTAATAACAGAGGCTTCGTCAACATTACAGACGTATAAAACAGGTTTAGCTGTTAAAAGAAAAATATCTTCAATGAATCTTTTATCTTCTTCCTGGACAGGTGCGCTGCGAGCTGATTTGCCTTGC
>JAYURB010000596.1:0-5540 GCA_043756425.1 Bacteroidota bacterium | reverse complement strand
TAATCCTTCTTAATCCTTAATGCAGAATTTAAATCATTCAAGGCCGCATCCAAATCTTGCTTTCTAAAATAGGTCTTGCCCCGATTATAAAATGCTTCGGAATAATCCGGCTTCAATTGAACTGCTTTTGTATAGTCTATGATAGCTGAGTCCAGTAAGCCTTTCATGTCATACAAATTTCCGCGATCGCAATAGATATTTGAAAAATTTGGGTCGAGTAATGCTGCTTTGTTGAAATCCATCATTGCTTCATCAAGCCTTGATGTCATGCAATAAACAATTCCGCGATTTACATAAGCTCCCTTATATTGAGGATTTACACTTATAGCCCTATTGCAATCTGCAATTGATAGATCCAGCTGTCCACGAAGACGGTAGATCTCTGCACGATTAATAAGTGTTTCCACATGATCGGGATTAATTTGTAATCCTCTGTCGAAATCTGCAAAAGCCAGATCGTCTTCATCCTTTGCTTTATAATAATTGCCGCGATCGCATAAAGCAATAACTACTCTTGGAAACTGGTTGAGAACATCTGTCCACAAAGTTTCACTGTTCTTCCAGACTTTATTTCTTGCTGCTGTATTCACAGCCAGGAAGATTGAAAACAGGAATAATCCCACAGCAAATAAATATTTGTACTTCGATTCCCATTTGATTTCGGAATGCCATATTCTGTCAAATAAATATCCGACAATAAAGAAGAGTCCTATATACGATAAGTAAGTATATCGTTCAGACAAGATAGAGGAACCAACGGGAAGTATTTGCAACAGAAGAATAATATTTAGAATAAAAAAACCGATTCCGAAAATAAATGATTTATTTTTTCTTAAATATTTAATTGCAATAAGCATTAAACCAAATATCAGAAATGGAGTTATATAAAAGATTGTCGGAAAAGAATTCCCTGTTTTTTCCGGATAGGGATAGTAGGTAGATAAATTCAGTGGCAAGAATAATTTATATACATAAATTAAAAATGCATAGGAAGCAAACAGTAGTCTTTCGTATAGATTAATGGCAGGAATTTCAGCAATAGCGCCTGATAGCTTCTGTGCTTTCAATGCTATTATACCCATAACTATGGCGATCAGGAAAAAAGGGATTTTCTCCAAAATTAACTTCGTATTTAATTTTCTGTCCTTATAATAATCGATCAACAATAAAACCAACGGTAAAGTGACGGCTTGTGCCTTGGAGAGTAAAGAGAATATGAAAAAGATAATTGTCAAAGAATAATAAATAGCCTGTTTTGTTTTCATTCTCAACATGAATAACCATGTACATAGCGAAGCGAGATACCACAAAACATATAATACATCTTTTCGTTCAGAAATCCAGGAAACTGATTCGACATGCATGGGGTGAATCCCAAAAAACAATGCCACAATAAATGCAATCAGTATTCGTCCGGTTAACATCCGTATAAAAACAAAAGCAAGAATTACATTAACAAGATGTAACAACAAATTCGTAAGATGGTATCCGGTAGCGCTTAGCTGATTTATTTTATAGTCAATTGCTAGAGACAGTATGGTAAGTGGATGATAGTTTCCCTGTACCGGTGTTTTAAATATTTCCTTTATATTTCCGGCCGACAAACTTTTTACGAGAGGATTATCAATTACATATCCCGGATCATCCCAATTGGTAAAATCGTTGTTCAGAGAATTAGAAAAACATATGAAGGTTACTAAAACCAAAATAATGCTTGGTATCAGATTGTTCTTCTTTTCTTCCTTCTTTACCGGTTGTTTTAAAGCAACAGGTTTCTTTGGCGAAATATTCCTATTACTTTTATTTTGCATTGGTGGAAATTAACTTGAGAGCGTTAGACAAAAATATAATAATATTTCTATTTTGACAAAGAGATTATTTCCCTTTATATACAGAAGTTTATTTATTTCCTTCCAACAAATCTTATCACAGAACCTTTTCCAATATGATATTTCCCTTCATTCAAAAGAATTTCTTCTTCTTCTAACATTAAGATTTCATAATTTTTAAAATCGGACATTATTTCTTGTTTAGAGTACAACATATTGATATCATCGGGCCCTCCTACTTGTGGATTTATTTTTTTATACTCAATTTGTCTTTTGCTAAAAGCTTCAAAAATAATTACTCCTCCGGTTTTGAGATAGCCATTTAATTTCCTGTGGAATATTGATTTCTTTTCTGCCGAAAAATGTGCGAACACAAGTCCTATGGCATCAAATATGTTTCGTTCAAAGTCGAGTTGTTCCAAATCCCCAACAATATACTCGATAGTTACGCCATTTTCCTTAGCCAATTCTAATGCTTTTGATTTTCCTTCTTTACTTAGATCAAATGAAGTTACTTTCCAACCAAGCTTTGCTGCAAATACACCATTGCGGCCTTCTCCATCGGCAGGCATTAATATATTTCCGGGTTCTAGTTTGGAAACCCATTCCTTGAAAAAAATATTAGGTTCTTTGCCATAAGCAAATTCATGCTCTTTATACCGCTCATCCCGTTTCTGATTCATATTGATTTTTTTAATGATATTTTTTTACAAAATTTACCGATTTAATTCTATCAAACCATATTATTTATCAGTTTTAAAGTATTTGGAAAATATACTATTCAAAACGGCGATAATTGTCTGCAAGATTAAGAATAAGTCGGGTATTCGCTGAATATAACATAGAATAATGTAATGTAACCTAAACTTTTTTATCTCCATCCTTTTTTATCTACTATAAAGCAATCTCGCAAAGCCCGATGAGGCATAAATGTGCTTTATTTAAGTTACTTTTGGGTATTACAATCAATTATTTCATATTAAAGTTGATATTCTGAAAATAGTCAAGAAATAATAATACGCTATTTATATATGACCTCACATATAGTACTTGTAAAGAATATGGTTTGTCATCGCTGTGTTCTGGCCGTAGAAGAAATCCTAAACAAAGAGAAGTTACCCTTTCAAAAAGTTCTTTTTGGTGAGATTCATTTAATGGATGAATTAAATGAAAAACAGAAAAATATCCTTTCAACAAAACTTAATGACATTGGATTTGAATTAATCGACAGTCATATGAGCGGACTGATTGAAAAAATCAAACAGCTTGTAATTAAAAAAGCAAGGTTCGAAGTTGATACGAAAGAAAAAAAAATTAACCTTTCAAACTACCTTTCTGAAAAACTGCATTATGAGTACACGCATCTTAGCAGTTTATTCTCCTCTGTCGAAGGAAGAACTATTGAAAATTTTTATATTGAACAAAGAATTGAAAAAGCAAAAGAGTTACTCATTTATAGAGAAAAGACACTTT
This sequence comes from Bacteroidota bacterium, assembly GCA_043756425.1. Classification (GTDB taxonomy): domain Bacteria; phylum Bacteroidota; class Bacteroidia; order AKYH767-A; family 2013-40CM-41-45; genus JADKIH01. Next base: position 2,238 of record JAYURB010000596.1, on the reverse strand, counting down.
CTGAAATTGCTTTTGAACTTGATTATAGCAGCACAGCCCATCTTTCCAGTCAATTCAAGAAAATCACCGGACTTACACCCTCTTACTTTAAAAAAGTTGGTACGGTAAAGCGTAAAGCGCTTGATAAAGTTTAACCGCTCATTTAGTCTGTTTCCTTTTTATTAATTATACGCCTGTTATCCGTATGTAATGCTTTTGCTTATAAAAGGTAATAAACCTTCCTTTTAAGGAAACCCAAAATTCTATAATTCATTCCCAAAGTAATATAACGCTCCCGGTATGTTCTTGCCATACTTTTGTAGTGTAAATTTTAATTCAAAAAAGTTATGAAAACAAACTTAAAAAAGAGCCAAAGAGCTCAAAGCAGCATGAAAAATTCTGCCAATTCAAAATGCACATGCCAACCTTGTGTGTGTGAAACCTGCACATGCGGTACATCCTGCAAATGCGAAAAATGTAACTGCGGAAATTCCTGCAATTGCTAATTCAAAGCCGCCCTCTCCGGGCGGCTTTTTTAAAGAAAAATAATTTATAAAAACTAAAATAAAATCAATCATCATGAAGATCAAATCAAAAATAGTAGAATACAATTTTGAAGCAAGTGCTTTTAATTGGGAAATTGCTCCGGGAAAAACCGTTGAGGCCTGGGGATTTAACAAGCAGCTTCCCGGCCCTGTATTAAGAGCAAACGTGGGCGATACACTTATAGTCCGGTTAATGAATAACCTGAATGAGCCAACAACCATTCACTGGCATGGCATATGCCTTCCTGCAGCAATGGATGGAATAGACGGCGTTCAGGAACCTGTTGCTCCCGGCGAAACCTTTAAATACCGTTTTGTTGTTCCTGATGCAGGTACATTCTGGTATTATTCACATGCCAATGAATTTACAAAACCCGGTTGGTTTATTCCTAGAGTCGTAGAAAGGCACGATGGCCGGCAAGGCAATACCCTATTATTAAATGGAAAAGAAAATACTATAGTCAATGTGAACGGATCCCAAACCGAAAGATGGCGTTTCATAAATTCATCAAGTGCCCGCTATTTTCTTCTGCATCTGGAGAGAAAGAGTTTAAAATAATCGGTACTGACGGCGGGCTCTTAGAGCATCCGCGCACTGTTACGGAAGTATTGATTACTCCCGGTGAACGGATAGATATCGCTGTTGGTCCCTTTACTGCAGGTGAGACTTTTGCCATAGAATCTCTTCCCTATAACAGAGTAACTTTTCTCAAAGCAAAACGGGAGAAATTTGCAACGGTTCGGGTAGGAGAAAACAAACCTTCCATAGCTTTCATTCCTGAAACACTGAGGAAAATCAAACCCCTTGCATCGAAGAATGCAGTTGCTACAAGAAAGATAAAATTTTCTGTCGGACCCAGTCTGAAGAACGGAATGAATTTCCTGGTTAATGACAACATGCATGTCAATGATAAACCGGTAAACATCGAAGAATTACAGATATGGGAAATTTCAAATGTAAGCCTGATTGCCATATTCTTGAACACCACGCTGCAGGTATGATGGCAACCTTTGATCTCATTGATCCCACTTTGTCCTACGTAGAAAAACAAATGATGCATACAAATCACCAGTAATATTGAATTTATCTGTTTTATGTAAAACTCCGTCAACCGACGGAGTTTTTTTTACTCTTAAAGTAAGTATCCCGAAATTCTATAATCATTGCCCAAAGTAATATAATAATGGCATGTGATGAAGGGTATACATTTGTCCCATCAAAATCAAAAAACACTAATCACTAAATAAAACAATTAAAAATGAAAAAACTACTTCCAATATTTATAATCCTATTAATAACTTCTTGTAAAAAAGAAGAAGTAAACCCAAAACTGATAAAGGAATTTTCAATCCAATCAACTTCAACAAATGCAAACTATAAAATCAAAATTGCTTTGCCTGACAATTACGATTCATCAAAACAGAAATATACGACTTTATATCTTTTAGATGGAGATGAGAATTTCAACCTTGTAGTAAATAATTGCAAAGAGATTAGCAGTAATTATTCAACTTCAAATGTTTTGGTAGTTAGTATTGGTTACGGAAATGACAGGGCTATCGATTACACGCCCTCTAATACAAGTGAAGGCGGGGGTGGCGCAGAAAAGTTTGTGCAGTTTGTGAAATACGAATTAATACCTAAAATAGAGAATGATTATGGCGCTGACACTTTACGAAAAAACAGAACTATTCTCGGACATTCATTTGGAGG
>JAYURB010000595.1:0-14390 GCA_043756425.1 Bacteroidota bacterium | reverse complement strand
ACAGGAACTAATGGAAGTGCATCTGTTCAGGGTATTTCGCAAACTTCAACAGCATCAGGGCAAGCCGTAACAAATAATATTGTTCGTTTACTTTCAAGCAAAAGTCCTTTAGGAGCAGTTGTCGTAACAGGAATTTATTATAGCGGTCCAACAGGTGGAACCAACCTCATTGAAAAAAACCGCATATATGGTTTGGGTGCTCCCCTTGATACATCAGTAGCTATTATTAATGGCATACAGATCAACAATGGAAACTCAACAATCGACAACAACATGATAAGCATTGGTACCGATACGCTGGGAGCTTCTTATACAGCTGCTCATGAATACAACGGTATTTTGAAAACTGCTGCAGGAAATGATAAATTCTATTTTAATTCTGTTAATGTTTCAGGTGGCTCTGTTGTTGCACGGGCTGTAAAAACATATTCTTTGAGAAGAACAGTAACCGGCATCGATACGCTAAGAAATAATATTTTGGCAAACACTCGTTCAAATGCCGGCAGCGGAGGTTCACATTATTCCATTTCCTTAAACGATACTCTGACAATTTCATCAGACAAAAACGATTTGTTTGGAAATGGAAGCGGCTATTTTACAGGATCGCTAAATGGTGTTGATCAGGCATCACTCTTTAACTGGTTCTCGTCAGCAAAAGTAGATTCTAATTCTTTAGCGGTTGATCCTAAATTCCAATCTACAGTAAACCTACATGTTAACAATCCTTCCGGATCAGCCCTTGAATCAGGCGGAGTTGCTATTTCAGGAATCAACACGGATATAGATGGAAATGTTCGCCCGGGACCAGCGGGTTCAATTCACGGTGGAGCAAGTGCACCTGATATTGGTGCGGATGAATTCGATGGTTTTCCTATTACAATTGACATGGGAACTTATGCTCTTGTAAAACCGGGATCAGGATGTCACACTGCAACCGATTCGGTAACTGTTTCCATTAAAAATTTTAGCAGTCTTGCTATCAATTTCGCTCTCAATCCTTGTTCACTTTATGTATGGACAACAGGTACAAATCCGGTAACATTTCCTGTTAAATATGTAAATACAGGAACACTTGCACCCGGAGCTGTTACAACAATACCTATTACTACATACAATATGTCGGCTATTGGATCTTATGTTTTTCGTGCAGCAGCAACAACTACAGGCGATGCCTTTTCTTCAAACGATACGCTAGCCCCTGTTACCATTGACATTTTTGGCGGAAGTGTCAGTCCTACATCGGCAACTATTTGTGCGGGCTTGCCTGTAACATTAACCCTTTCCGGACAAACACCGGGTGCCACAATACAATGGCAAAGTTCTACAAACGGAACAACATGGGCACCGGTTGCTGGAGCAACCAATTCAACGGTAACTGTTACTCCGGGTGTAAAAACATATTACCAGGCAGTCACTTGCAGCATTTATTATTCAGCACCAGATACAATTAACATTTCAACTGTTGCGCCTCCAACAGGAATAGCGGCAGCACCACGCTGCGGTGTAGGACCGGTTACAGTTAATGCTACAAGTGCAAACCAGATTGCATGGTTTGATTCACTCTCAGGAGGAACAGCAATTGATACAGGCTCCGCTTTAACACGAACAGTATCTGCATCCGGTTCATTTTATGCTTCTGCAGTTGGCAATGTCAGCGCACCAAAAAATCTTACAACTACATTCGCTCAAACCATTAACAACGGCGGAAACATGTTTGCAATAACTGCTCTCAATAATGTAACCATTACAGGATTTGACGGACACGGTGTTGCAGGAACAAATACCTGGGGTATTTATTATCGAAAAGATAATTTCCTGAATACACCGGGAAGTAACACCAGCACCAATGGATGGATATTGGTCGATTCTGTTTCCGGTGTAGTTTCTGCCGGCTTAGGATTACCTACAACAATTCCAATTAATATGTCCATATTAATTCCTGCAGGTAAAACGTATTCATTCTATGTAATGGTATATACTGGGACTAACGTTTACTATTCCGCCGGAACAGGTCTGGGAAATGTAAACACTTCTAACCCTGACCTACAAGTAAAAGACGGTTATGCGGGACAAACTTTTAATTGCACCGGTAATCCACGTGTCTTTAACGGTATTGTACATTACAAAACCAGTTGTCTGAGCAATCGTATAGCAGTTAACTATACTGTAACACCACCAACTGCAATAAATGCTTCTGCTTCTACACAAACTGTTTGTTTCGGTGATTCAGTGAATCTTACCGCAACAAGTGCCAATTCGAATTATGATTATTTCTGGACACCAACCGCTACATTAAGTGATAGCATTGGTAATTCTGTTTGGGCACAACCTACTGCAAATACGCTATTTCATTTACAGGCTGTTGATTCGGCTACAGGATGTTCTGCAATTGATTCTGTTCTTATTTCGGGAAATCCACTGCCTGTAATTAATGCAACTGCTATTAATGATACGATATGTAACGGTGATACCGTTCACTTAAATTCTAATTTACCATTGTCTTATTCCTTTGGAACAGGAAATAATTCAAACGACTCTATTACATATCCTGCACCCTATGGAAACTCCAGCTTTGGGGCCAGACATCAATTTCTGGTTTTAGCAAGTGAAATGAGTGCTGCGGGAATGACTAAAGGTTACATAAACAGTTTGACATTTGATGTTACCAATTTACATGGAGTAGGCTCTTTAACTAACTTCACTCTTAAAATTGGCAACACTGCAGTAACGACTCTGACTGATTCGTTTCAAACTACTCCTATGTCTACGGTTTATACTTCAGCATCCTATGCTCCTATTCTCGGCATTAATGCACATGCATTCTCAGCACCGTTTTATTGGAATGGCACATCAAATATTTTACTGGAAACCTGTTTCAATAATACTACTTCAACCTATAATGCTAGTACACGCCGCAGTACGACATTTTTTAATAGTTGCACCTATTTCCATAAGGACACTACCAATAACTGCCTTATGGATACAGGAACTATAATTAACCGTCGCCCAAACATGCGTTTTGGTTTACGGAATCAATTTACTATTCAATGGTTGTCGTCTACTCAGCTTGTCGTAGATTCATTGTTGGCAAATGCTTACTCTTTACCAACAGCATCAGCACTGTATAAAGTAAATGTTACAGATACCATAACAGGCTGCTCGAACAAAGATTCAGTACAAGCTACGGTTCAGCCTCCTCCTCTTGTTAACCTGGGAATCGATACTACAGCGTGTGGTTCACTTCTGCTGCTTGCAGGAAATCAGGGTGATACGTATTTATGGAATGACAGTACTACCGGTCAAAGCTTAATCGTTGATACAACAGGAACTTACTCTGTCACAGTCACTCATTTGCAATCCTGCTCTTCCGCTGATTCAATAGATGTGACCATAAGTCCTTTACCGGTGGTGACGCTTTCATTACCGTATGATTCAGTTTGTACGGGTGATGGCATACGCGTACTTTCCGGCGGAACACCTGCCAATGGAATCTTCAGCGGCGCAGGAGTTACAGGATCAAACTTTAATCCGGTAACAGCAGGTGCAGGTTTTCATTTAATTGGATACACTTACCTGAATACGGCTAACGGTTGTTCCAATACGGGCACAGATACTATTTATGTTGATGTCTGTGCTACGGTGAAAGGAATTAGTAACGATGGATTAGTGGGAGTTTATCCGAATCCTATGAATAAGGAAGTCACTATTGATCTTGGAAAAATCAAAGAAACTTGTAAAGTAGAATTACTTACTCCTGAAACCAAGGTTCTTTCAACCTGGATAATGAAAGGTGGCGCTTCTTATCCTGCGGAATTGAGCGAGTTTGCTAATGGTGTTTATTATCTACGGATTAGTACTACTACATCTAATTATGTGATTCGCTTAATAAAGCAAAACTAGAACGAACAATTTTTTTAACGCCCTGAACAGAATTCAAATGTTCAGGGCGTTTTTATTTGGTGGTTAGTTTCGATGAAAAATGGACGATGCATTTTTCGATGTCGGACTTTAACCGCGAAGGGCGCAGAGGTTTATCGCAAAGAGCTTAATGGTCAGACAAAAGGAGGACAAAAAATAATTCCTTACCTAAACTTTGTGCACTTAGTTCAAGCCTTTGCGAACTTTGTGGTTAATCTCCAACAAATAAAGTCTTAAGCAAGTATTATCGAAGCAAGTCCGCGCTAGGAGTAGTCTAAGCGCGAGCACCAACTTTGATTAAATGAACAGACATCTATTCGCGCGGACTACGACTATTTTAGTTACCCTGCTAAGAGTAGTCTAACCGCGAGCACCAACTTTGATTAAATGAACAGGCATCTATTCGCGCGGACTACGACTTTTTTAGTTACCCGCTAGGAGTAGTCTAAGCCCCGCGCTAGGAGTAGTCTAAGCGCGAGCACCAACTTTGATTAAATGAACATACATCGGCTATGCTATGGAACTGCCCTTCGGCTGCCTTTCAGGGAACGGCGATCAATTTTAATTTTGGCTTCGGCTGCCTCAGCCGAGCATCTAGAAAACATTTAACATTTTCACGGATATCAAAGAGAAAAAAAACTCAAGGATAAAACAGAGCAAAAAAGATTGCACTCATCAAATAAAATATCAAAAAGCCTGAGCTCTTGACTCAATGCCAAAATCATTCATATTTTAAGAATTATAATAAGCCAAATAAAAATACATCTCCGGTCCCTGAGCAGCCGAAGGGAGGTTCCAGAGCGCAGCCGAAAGACAGTCATTACCCAGATTCGAAATTTATTTATACAAATCATAAAACCCACCCATTAGAAGTATACTTCTTTCTATGCTAATAACTAAGGGAATAAAAAAAAGAGCGCCGAAATAAATCCTGCGCTCTTTTAGAAAAAGAATTTTTTTCCCTTCTATTTTTTTTCTGCCTTTTCGTGGTTGAAAATTTTATTATTGCCATTACCCTTTGGAGTATTACTTGGCAAAAGCATGGCTGCTGAAGCAGGCTTTCCATATGCTTCAGGAATGAGGTATTTTCCTTTTTCATTTTCTGTTTTAGCAACTTCAGGTACAATGCGGTATTTTTCTGCAACAGCATCGTGACGAATTCCTGTAACCATCCAGCTGACTTCTACATTGGGTTTATCGGTTTTTATGTAGAAAATATTTTTTTCAATTTTCTTTGCGACGATAGCTTGAGCAAATGTGCCAATGCAGGTAAGCTGATAACGGAAATCCTTGTTTAACGATTCAAAGTAGGAAGGCAATTCAACCTTTGCATTTCCATTGGCATCGGTAGTAATATTTCCGTCATAAATATTCATCATATCCGGACTCTCCACGGAAGAGTGATACAAAAACTTATTGGCAGGATCCAATGGATGGTCGATTTTAAAGGCTTTAATTCCTGCACTGGCAGTAGTAGCATAAATAGGACCGTTAAAATATCCTGCATAATTTCCTGCAGCAGAAGAAGCAACATACGTAAAGATACCTGTTTGTGTTGTTCCCTGAAGAACATCCCCTTCAAGAGCACGCGCATCACCGGTATTATCACTAAGCCCAAAAACTGCTAATCCATCCGCTCCATTGGAAACACCGAAAACACCGTAATTGCGAGGAGAGATTCCACCCGCAGCTGCAGCGGCATAACCATAGACACCACAATTAACATGACTTGTAGGACTGTAAGACTCGCCTATTACACCATAACCAAAACCGGTTGTAGTTGTATAATTTACTGCTTCTCCATGAATACCTGCAGTTTCTAGGAATGAAGAACCATAATATTGAGATATTCCTTTACCTACTCCTGCTGCTGTGCCATAAACACCAAGTACATCTGAGCTTGCACTTACAGCAGTATTAAAACCTGTGCCCCCCAAAACTGAAGCGGAAACGCCAAAGTAAGATTGATTTCCTGTTGGATTCACTTCAGCACGTATTCCACGATATCCGCCTTTAAAGAAACCTCCTGTTCCATAGAAATCCGATGGCACAGATTCACTGTATATACCATAGGCATCGTTTGTACCTGTGGCATTATTTTTAATATGCACGATACCAAAATTACTGGGAGTGGCATCATCTTCTACGTTTAGTTTTTCAGTAGGTGCGCTTATTCCAATTCCAACTTTACCGGAGTTATTATAATAAATATCCTGGCCGGTGTGAGACCAAGCATTATCGAACGATGTCAAAGACTGATTTGAATAAAAAGCATAAGGCACTGACACCAGTTGTGTTGTTCCCATATCAACATAGGCACCACCCCCGGCAGGGTCGAGTTCAACTTGTAAAAATTTTGTGCTGCCCGACCAGGAAATAGAGGAGAACGTCCCAATCGTAGCTGTTCCTGAACCAATAAAAGTGGTAATAAGTCCAAACTGATTGGTAGTTAGGCTTTGATTTTCCTGATAAACTATAGGGCCGCCGGCTGAACCATCGTGAATATTAAACCTGACAGACACACTTTGATTGATCAGAACATTACCTGCGCTATTTCTGGCAACAGCCTGATAATTGATAAGGGAAACAGGGGCAAGAAGTCCTCTACCTTGCGAAAACAAGTTAGAAGAATTCAACAATAATATAAGAAAAATTATGGACCCGGTAATATGTTTGAAGTTTTTCATGGTTTTATTTTTTAATGAATTATACTTAAAATATCTACTTGTGTAATAATGCGTTTTGTAGTTTCATTTTCCAGCGTTGACTCTACATGATAGAGTCCTTCTACCAATGTATACAAGGAAATTCTTTGTTTATACATTCCGCGATTAACATTTTCTTCTGCCTGATAAACCACACGACCAATCGCATCTATAATACGATAAGAAAATCTGCCTGCCCACGGAAAATCACTTTCCAGACTGAGTAGTCCTGAGGAAGGATTGGGATACCAAAGAATAGTAAAATAGTTCTCGGGACCAACAATACCAACTGAAAGATCATTGGGTTGCTGAAACCCTTGCGTTAAAATAGTTGATCCGGATGAAAACGTCTGAATCATTGTACTCTCGCCTGTTGTTGATGACAAGGATGTGCCACCTGAAATAGAATAATTTCCGGAAGAGGAAATAACAAACGGTGAAAGCGTTTGCGCACAAATGGAATAATACAGTGTTAAAGAAATAAAAAGAAGTAGTGCTTTTTTCATGATAGTTGGTTTTGATTTATGAATTATTAAAGACTGCTATTATAATTAACAAAATGGATACATTCAAAGATAAAATTTTTATTCCCGAAAAATTTGTTGTATCTTGCAATAATTATAAAATCCCGGATATTCCGGGCATACGAAATCAGGTTATTCAGCCTGTTTTTTTAAAAAACCCCTAAATTTTGCCTTTTAAATCATTAAACATCATCGAACCTATTCTTAAATCATTACAAGAAGAAGGTTACACCACTCCTACGCCCATTCAGATAAAAGCTATTCCTATTGTTCTACAAGGAACTGATCTGCTTGGTTGTGCCCAGACAGGCACAGGAAAAACAGCTGCTTTTGCTATTCCTATTCTTCAATTATTGAGTGAGAATAAATCACACGACAAGAAGAAAAAAATCAGAAGTCTGATCGTAACACCTACTCGCGAACTTGCCATTCAAATTGGTGAAAGCTTTAAAAATTACGGAAGACATACTCATTTATCATGTACTGTTATTTTTGGAGGCGTCAATCAAAATCCTCAGGTAGCAGCTTTGCAAAGAGGCATTGACATACTTGTCGCAACTCCCGGCCGCTTGCTTGACCTGATGAATCAGGGATATATTAACCTGCACGACATACAAATATTTGTACTGGACGAAGCCGATCGCATGCTTGACATGGGTTTTATTCATGACGTGAAAAAATTATTGACTGCCCTTCCTAAGAAAAGACAGTCGTTATTTTTCTCCGCTACCATGCCTCCGGAAATTGTAACACTTGCAGGCACCATACTTCATCTTCCTTCCAAGGTAGAAGTGAAACCGGTTACATCAACTGCAGATCTTATTCAACAAACGTTGTATTTTATCGATAAGGGAAATAAGTATAATTTACTTCTGAAAATTCTTGAAGATAAAAATATCAAAACTGCTCTGGTCTTTACCCGCACCAAACACGGCGCCGACAAAGTGGTAAAGATGCTGGTAAAAAATCATATCAAATCAGAAGCGATTCACGGCAATAAGGCACAAAATGCCAGACAGCGGGCATTGACTAATTTTAAGAATCAAACTACACGCGTATTAGTAGCAACCGATATTGCAGCACGTGGAATTGATGTTGATGAACTGGAAATGGTTATCAATTTTGAAATGCCAAACATTCCTGAAACCTATATTCATAGAATTGGAAGAACAGGCCGCGCCGGTGCCAAAGGATCAGCAATTTCTTTTTGCGATGCTGAAGAAAAAGAATACTTGCGTGATATTGAAAAACTGATGGGCAAAAAAGTTCCTGTCATTGACAATCATCCTTATCCTTTAATGGATCACAATCCCGTTAAAGCGCCTAAACAACAAAGACCGCAGCGTCCTGCTCGTCCGGGATCGAAACCGAACCACAGTGGTTCAGGTTCTCCAAAGAAGAAATCGTATGCAAGGCCGGGAACGCATTCTCATTAATTTCTTTTAGTTGAAAAAGCTCTTCTTTCAAATGTTGGAAGAGATCTGCCTAATTCAATTCTTCTTTACTATTGTTTTACAAAACGAATTGTTGTTGAATGGTTGTCAGATAAAAGTTTAAGAAAATAAACACCTGCAGCAATTCCTTCTGCAGAGAATATTTTCTTTTCATTTCCTTCTGTGAACCATGATTTAATCACTTTGCCCTCCGGAGAAATAAGCTCAGCTAGAAAAGCACCATTGACATTGGAAAGGTCCAAAGTAAAACTCTCTCTTATGGGATTCGGGTAAATACTGAAATTCCAATTGGCATTTTTTTCCTCAATACCTGTACATAACAATACATGCATTTTATTTGAACTGGAATCCGTGCAGCCATATGCATTAGTATAAACATACGTAACGGGAAAAGCACCAACACCGGAAACTAAAGGATTAAATTCATTTCCCTGTATGCCTGTTCCACTAAAGCTTCCTCCGATAGGTGAGCCGCTTAAAGCAACAATGGGGTCATAATCACAAATGGTATCATTAGGCAATGTTAATGAAACTACAGGCAAGGTATTTACATTTACAGTTGTAGAAGTTGTAGCAGTACAATTGGTAGCGCTTGTAACAACTGCTGTATAAACTCCGGAATTATTTACCGAAGAACCATAAATAATAGGGTTCTGGTCTGTAGAATTAAAACCGTTGGGGCCTGTCCATGAATATAAAGCGCCTCCACTTGCATTTAACTGAAGATCGAGTCCTTCGCAAAACGGACCGTTACTGAATGATAAAACAGCAGGCGGTACTCCGGGGACTCCCATTCGAATTGAAACTGTTTGATCGACATAGTTTGCAACGGCGAGTTCCTGCAATCCATCATTATTAAAATCTCCGACTACTACACAAATTGGATAGGAACCGGCAGGGATTTCAGTAGTTCCTGAAAATCCGCCTAAGCCATCGCCCATTCTTACGGAAACCGTATTGCCAAAATAATTAGCTGTAACCAAATCTTCGTTAGCATCACCATTAAAATTTCCTACGGCAATATTGTATGGATTATATCCCACCGGTATTTCAGTATTACCACTGAAACCTCCAAAACCATTTCCCAATCGAATAGAAATTGTGTTTGCCAGATAATTAGCTGAAGCTAAATCCTGATTGCCATCGTGATTAAAATCACCAATGGTAACGCAGTAAGGATTTTGTCCAACAGGCACTTCCGTACTTCCGGAAAACCCGCCGGAGCCATTTCCCAGTCGTATGGAAATAGTACTGTTTCCTCCGCTGGATGTAGCAAGGTCTTGTTTACCATCGGCATTAAAGTCACCAATAGCTACAGATGCAGGGTAAGCAGCAACAGAAAAACTAGTACTTGAACTAAAAGAGCCTGATGGACTTCCCATCATAATTGAAACATTACTGCCATTAAGGTTAGCAGTTACGATGTCCTGATTTCCATCGTTATTAAAATCACCAATAGCAATTGCTACCGGACCTACATCAACGCTAATGGTTTGATTTAAAGTGAAACCACCCAGACCATTTCCAAAAAGGACAGTAACCCTGTCGTTACCCTGATTTGTATTTGCAATATCTTGCTTTCCATCGCTGTTAAAATCGCCTATGGCGAGGCTGTAAGGATGGGAACTTACCGCTACTTCAGTGTTTCCACTAAATCCACCATGACCATCGCCCATGCGAATGGATAAGGTATTAAATCCTTCATGAGCCATAGCCATATCCTGCTTTCCGTCATTATTAAAATCGCCTAAAGCAATATTGTTTTGGTATCGTCCGGCAGCAATCTGACTGTTGCCGCTGAAATTTCCCTGACTGCATCCAGGCTTGTTGACGGCAAGTGTAAACGTTTTCGTTGAGCTTCCTCCGGACGAACTAAAGGCTTTAATTGTTATAGTATAATTTCCTACCGGTTTTGCATCTGTAATGGTAACTATGCCGGAAGAAGCTTTTGCTGTCAACAATCCTGTAAATTTTGTTGAAGCGGAAACGGATATCCTGGTTGTATTGGAAGGAACAGCACTTGGTAAAATGGAAATATTACCACCTACACTTACTGAAGAAGTAGGATAATTTCCCAATGACTGAGAATAAGAATGTGCTGTAAAGAATATAAGATATGCAAAAAGCAATAATTTCAATTTCATGATATTAATTTATGCTATATATTTCAACCTAAAAATAAATTTCCCGGGAGATAAAATCCTTTTTGGGATTGCATAAAAATACATCAAAAAAATCGGCTTATAAAATGAACTTAGTTAAATTCGATAATCGAAAAGGTAAAGATTTTTTTGTGAAATTCCTCGTTAAAAAAAATTGCACTAATTGAGAAAGGCTAAATTATTAATGCTTTCTGAAATTTGACCCATTGGAATGGATCATTAAAAAGCGCTTCATTTTATGGGGAAAATTACACCGAATTAGACAACAAATCTTTGTTTTTTTTAGTTTTTCGATGAAAAAAATATTTTATTGCTTCATGTCGGCTAATTTCATATTTTTATTATTGTAATACCAGAAGATTAATTTTATCGTAAATACTAAACTTTCTCTATCATGAAAAAGTGCTTTGTTTTAATCCTATTTATTTTCGGCTTTATAGCAAGTTCAAATTCTCAGCTAGTATTAAACAAAACCCTTACTCCTCAGCAAATGGCGAATGCTATTTCGGGGCCCGGGGTAACAATTTTTAACGTAAACTTTACCGGGGATACATCCATGAAAGCCTCTTTCTCTGCTCTTGGAACTAATCTAGGTATTAATACAGGTATTATGCTTGCTACCGGAGATGCATCTTTTGCCATAGGCCCGAATTCTTTAAATGGTGCAGGTGCAGATATGCTTTTACCCGGTGACAGTATTTTAGATAGCCTTGCGAATTTATATACATCAAATCAGATTTACACACACGATGCCTGCATTCTTCAGTTTGATTTTATGGCACAAAGTCCTACTATTAGTTTTAGATACGTATTTGGCTCTGAAGAATACCCTGAATATGTTTGTTCTCAGTACAACGATGTCTTTGCTTTTTTTATCTCCGGTCCGGGAATAACAGGTACTCAAAACATGGCTTTGATACCGTCTACATCAACACCGGTTGCCATTAACACGGTTAACCCCGGTGTACCCGGAGGCTCAGGAGCACCGGGACCTAATTGTGGCTTAGGATATTCAAATCTTTATGTAGACAATACAAGTGGAACAACCCTTGAACTGGATGGCTTTACAGTTCCGCTAACAGCATCAGCGATTATTCAACCCTGCAAGCTTTACCATATTAAATTAATGATTGCTGATGCCGGTGATGGTGTTTTTGATTCAGGTGTTTTTATTGAAGCAGGAAGTTTTAGCTCTAACCCTGTCGTCAATGCCGGTCCGGATTTGAATTTTTGTTCGGGAACGAGCGCAACTATTGGAGCCAATACTACTGTAGGATATACGTATAACTGGAGTCCGCCAACAGGCTTGAACAGCAGTACTATTTCTAATCCAACAGTTACGCTAACGAATACCACTGTAAGTCCGATAACATATTCTTATGTAATTATTGGAAACAATGGTTCTTGCCTTTTTACGGATACAGTAAAAATTACTGTTGATCCGGCGCCTACAGCATCGTTTACTATTACACCTCCTACAGCGTGTGCCGGACAAACCATGACTGTGAATTATACAGGGAATGCCGCCGGTAGTTATCTATGGAATTTTGGCTCGGCAAATGTTCTTTCCGGAAGCGGTTCCGGGCCGTATCAAATTTCATTTCCTAATTCCGGTCAGGATTCAATCTCAGTAATAGCGTCTAGTCCGGGTTGTTCAGGAAACGCTACTCAGTCCGTTACAATTTCCAACAATCCCGTTGCTTCCTTTTCATTGCCACCAGATGTTTGTGTCGGAGACTCATTGCAAATTTCTTTCAATGGTACGGCCGGTCCAACTGCCACTTATAACTGGAATTTTGGCAGCGGACAAATACATTCAGGCAGTGGCGCAGGACCGTATACTGCTAGCTGGCAAAATCCGGGATTAGCAACTGTTTCCTTAGTTGTTGATGACAACGGTTGTTTGTCGCTACCCGATAGTATGCAGGTGAATGTTGCTCAGATACCGGTTGCTGTTGCAGGGAATGATACTGCTGTTTGTCCCGGTTATCCTGTCTTCCTTGGAAGTGCCGGACAAGCCGGATATACCTACCAATGGTCACCTTCAACAGGATTGAATGACCCAACTATTGCTAATCCTACAGCAACAATAAATAATGCAGGAAATGTTTCTGTTGATAACGATTATATAGTAAAAGTAACTTCTCCTATTGGCTGCTCTTCAACAGATGCTGTTAAAGTCATTATCAATCCGGGCATTTTGGTTGACTTTGTTACTCCACCCAGCAAATGTATGAATGGTAATAGTTTTGATTTTTCCGTTTTGGGAAATTATCCTGCCGGGTCAACGTTTGCATGGAACTTTGGAGGTAATGCCAATATTCCTACTTCAAATTTGCCTGCGCCGCAAGGTGTAACTTTTAATGCTTTAGGTAATCATACGATTGTACTTAATGCCACATCAGGAAGTTGTTCCATGCCTACTGTAAATCATGCTATTGAAATATATCCTGAACCTGTTTTTGATTTCAGCGCTGACAATCTTCAGGCTTGTTCTCCATTAATTGCCGACATGACTTTGATAACTGATTCAACGTATACTTACAACTGGCAGATAAGCAATGGCCCAACATCCAATACACCGGAGCCTTTATTTACACTTACAACTCCGGGACAATTTGATGTTTCGCTTACAGGAATTACAAACAAGGGATGTAGTGCAACTGTTACAAAAAGAAAATACCTTACTGTTTTTGCAGTGCCTACGGCGCAATTTACACCAAGTCCGAAAGTGGCATCTATAACGGCTCCTATTATTTCTTTTTTAAATGAATCCATAAATGCACAAACATATTATTGGGATTTCGGCGACAGCACAACGGGGCATTTCGTCAATGAATCGCATACGTACGCTAAAACAGGAACCTATGAAATTATGTTGATTGCCACCAATGCCGGCGGATGTATTGATACAACACGTGGGTTTATTGAAATCAACGAAGGCATGGAATTTTTCATTCCGAATTCTTTTACTCCCAATGGTGATGGCGTTAATGATTTCTTCCAGGGTTATGGGATCAATATAAAAGACATTGAAATGTCCATTTATGACCGATGGGGTAAAAAGATTTATGAAACAGCCGAATATTTTAAACCCTGGGATGGCCGAATAAAAGAGACTGTTCAGAATGACGTTTATGTTTACAGGATACTGGTAACCGATAAAATGGATGAGAAACATTCTTATGTTGGTTCGGTGACGGTGGTTCGATAAGAATCTTTTTAAAAACATTTACGAATTTTTTTAACCACGAAGGGCTTAAAGGTCAGAACAAAGGTCACGTAGAAAATAATTTCTTTTGTGTTCTATGGTCTGTTCATTGTGAACCTATTATAAAAAATCCGTCAACAAGTTTTCACAATACATTTTAAAAAGCACCCTATCGCAATATTTACCCAATCATCATATAGATTGTAAAAAAATCAAGTTTATTGCTTTTTTAAATAGCATATTCGTTTACAAATGAGTTTAATTGTTGCTTGTTTTTGAGAAGAGCCATGATTCCGGATATAAATAATAAAATATTATTAGGTTCATCCCTGTTTTTAAACTTCTGCTTCTGAAATTATTAGTGTATTCTTCGTCAAAACGAATAATTTTAAAAGGAAACTATACTACAAACTAAA
>JAYURB010000594.1:0-2421 GCA_043756425.1 Bacteroidota bacterium | reverse complement strand
AGCAAAAGACACACTCTTGTATGCAAAAAGACTATCCTTGCTTTTTAAAATCAACGATGTCTTCAAAAAAGATGTTACCATTCGAAAAGTTCTTGTTTACAATGGATGCCTGAATATTCATGTCGATGAAAAAGGGCATGGCAATTATCATTTCCTGAAAAATGCGGATACAACTCAATCCTCATCGGATGTGGGAATAGAAAAAATAGGTTTATCAAATGTCTATTTAAAATATATCGATAAAAAATCGAATCAGGACTATGCCATGATGGCAAAAAGCGCTGAGTTATCCGGTGTTTTTGGAAGCGAAAAATTTTCTTTTCTTACAAAGGCTGAATTGTTTATCGATCATCTTTCTATTCACGGAGAAAATTACGTTAATAATAAATCTGTAATTATTCATTCTGCTCTTACCGCTGATTTGAAAGCAGGCTCTTACCAAATTAAAGAAAGTCAACTTGAGATTGGCGGTGTGGACTTTTCCGCTTCCGGCTTAGTAGCAGAAAAATCTAATGACTGGATAGTAGACCTTGCCGTTGGCTCTAAGAATGCTTCTGTAACGGATCTTCAAAAAATCCTTCCTCCGGCATTTGTAAAATATTCGGATTCCTTAAATATAAAAGGAAAAATGCTATTCACGGCATCTATAAAAGGATCTGTTGGGCATAAAAATATTCCTGAAGTTCGTTTGGACTTTAGTGTTAAAGATGGAAGCCTTTCTTCCGGTGATGCTTCTTTTTCAAAAATTAATCTATCCGGAAATTACATAAACGCCAAAGAAGGTAAAGTAAACACCTTAACGATTCCTTCGCTGAATGCTTTATTGGCAGGACATTCCATACAGGCAAACCTGGTGCTCGAAGGTCTTCCCAATGCTTTCCTTACCCTACAGGCTAAAACACAGCTTGACCTGAAAGAGATCATGCCATTCATTCATTCAGATACACTTGAGTCATTAAGTGGTAACCTTGCAATGAATGTTTCTTTTGCAGGAAAGGTAAGGGAACTTAAGAGTATTCGACAGGGTAACATCAATGAAGTTAAAGCAGCCGGCAACATTGACATCAGTCAGGTAAACTTTAAATTAAAGAAAAACCCTCTCGTATTTAAAAATATGAGTGGTAATTTTGTTTTGCATAATAACGACATTGAAGTCAGAAATTTTTGCGGCAATGTTTCGTCGAGCGATTTTTGTTTCAACGGAGAATTTAAAAACTTTATTTCTTTCCTTTTAATTCCGGGCCAGTCGGGCAAATTCCGGGCTTCTGTAACTTCTCACATTACTGATTTGGATGAGCTGCTTGTAAATAAATCATCCGTAAATTCCGGGGATACCAGCTACATCATGAAGTTCAACCCAAGGCTGTCGTGTGATCTGGATGTAAAGATCGGCAAACTTGCTTTCAGACGTTTCAATGCTGAAAGTATTAATGGTCGGGTAAACCTGGAGAAACAGGTAATATCTGCTCGCACGCTGCACTTTAAAGCGATGGGAGGAGATGTGGTTCTGGATGCAAACATTAATGCCTCCCGCCGAGACAGCATAAGTATGGTTTATGATGCCGGCTTTACACGTGTTGACATTACACGACTTTTTTATGAGATGGAGAACTTTGACCAACAAACAATGACAGATAAAAATGTAAAGGGCAATGTGAGTGCGGAAGTAAAGTTTTATTCGTCCTGGTCAAATGATCTTACGCTAAATTCATCCAGCGTGCGTTCATCGGCAACAATAACAATAGAGAATGGAGAATTACTTAATTTTTCACCCATTCAAAAGCTTGCGAAATATATCCATGTGCCGGATCTAAACCATATTCGTTTTTCTACAATGAAGAATAATATTTCCATTGCCAACAGGAAAATTATTATTCCAAGTATGGATATTAATTCTTCTGCAATAAATATTTCAGGAAATGGAATACACGATTTTGACAATACTATTGATTATCACCTTGCTATCTTACTTTCTGATGTTCTGGGAAAGAAGGCTTACAGCAATTCATCTGAATTTGGAGAAATAGCAGATGATGGACTCGGCAGGACTAAGTTACTAATTAGTATGAAAGGATCCGTTGATAATCCTGCTTTCAGTTACGACAGAAAGGCCGCCGGAGAAAAAATAAAAGAAAATGTAGCCAGGGAAAAACAAAATTTAAAAGGTTTGCTGAAGCAGGAATTCGGCTTATATAAATCAAATCCTTCCGTTCAGCTCCCCAAACCCAAAAAAAAGGAAGAATTACAGATAGACTGGTCGCAGTAATAAATTTTATGTTTAATTAAAATCTTTCATCTTTGCTGAAATTTTTTAAACGAAATCATTTAAAGCCCTGCAGTGAATATTTACACTCAGAAACAACGTTGGAAGCTTCTTCTTCTTATTGCCGCTCTTTTGATTGGTGCGGCATCGCTTTGGTA
>JAYURB010000593.1:0-2426 GCA_043756425.1 Bacteroidota bacterium | reverse complement strand
ATTTAAAAACCGGAAAGATTGCAGAGAATCGTTTCCGTGCAGGAGAGATGGTGGAGATTGCCCGTGTCGAATACAAAGAAATGCAATTCATCTATCCTACTTCGTTGATGATTAAATTATTGGAGCCCAAGCGCAGTAATTCTAATTACTGTCGGACCCGCTATCTCTCACTCCTTCGTCGTTCGTTCTATCGGGGCTATTTCTACATCTTTTGTTCTCTTATATAAACAATGCTTTATCTTTATCGAATCTATGCGTATAACCATTTTTTTGATTCTGGCTTTAGCCGGGATAAATTCATTTGCTCAAAGCAGCTCTGATTCTTCGAAGATTACCATTTCCGGTTATGCGCTCGATTCTAAAAATCCCGATCGTCGCCTCGACGATTTAATGATTATTAACCTGCGCACTTCACAAGGCGCTTTCGGAAGAGCAGACGGTTATTTTAAAGTTGATCTGTTAAAAACCGATACCTTCCTGGTTGCTTCCACAGGATATGAATATAAGCGTTTATGTTTTGCCGATTCAGCTTATAAGCCCAATTATTATATCCGTGTGGCTATTGTAAAATTGAACATAACATTAAAAGAAGTAAATATTTTTTCTCCGCGCGACCTGCAATCCATTTACACAGACATACAAAAGCTCGGTTACAATAAAAAGGATTTTGAAATAAGCGGTATCGATGCCCTTTCAAGTCCAATCACATTTTTATACCAAGAATTTAATTCACTCGAACGGCTAAAACGACACAATGCCGAAAAAATTAATAATGAAAAACGAAAGGAACTTCTCCGACAACTTTTTGCCAACTATGTTGCCCACGACATAATCAATCTCGACAACAATGAATTCGACGACTTCATCAATTTCTGCAACGTCCCTGAAAATTATTTAAAGACTGCTACACAATACGATTTTTGCATTTACATTAAACAAAGGTTTGAGGTTTATGCTATGATGAAGAGAAAATAATTTAGTAGGTGTTGTCTTAAAGTTTAACGAAACGAGTACTTAATCTCCCTTCATTATTTTCAAGCCTGATTAAATAAACCCCCTTTGAAAAATTAAAAACAGGGAGGTCAATAATATTTTGATTTTGAGGAATTGTTTCCTTGATTTGTAATTTTCCTTCATCATTGTAAATGTAAAGTGTCATCAGCCCTTTTTTTAGAAAGTTATCAGGAACAGTAATTTTTGATTCAAAAGAGATTGGATCAGGACTTACAATCAGCTTTTGAGAAGGGTTCGAACTGATACTCCAAACATGGTTTACAAATTGATTCGTTTTAAAAATGGGATAAGCTGTCGTATGATTAACTGTATTATAAAAACTTTGGCTTCGAGAATAAGCAAATCCTATGCTGTCATTTAGGAAAAAAACATCTTCAAATGATTCAAAATTGTTTGGACTTTGGTTTTCCCATGTTTGGCCACCATCCATGGTTTTAAGTAAAATTCCGTTGTAGCCACAAACAAAACCGGTGTCATTATTTAGGAAATACAAACTCTTCAAGTTATAGACTGAGTCAATTAAACTGTAATTCCAGTTTATACCTCCGTCTGTAGTTTTAATAAATTTATTAGGATATCCAATAATATATCCTTCGGAATCAGAGGGGAAAAAGATTTTTGATATGGTTACGCCGGTATCTGCAAAAACAGAAAACCATTGCGTACCACCGGAAATAGTTTTTTCTATTCTATAGATTTTAGTATTAATCGTATCGGAAGCAGCAATATAACCTGTTGTCATACTTGTAAAAAATAATGATCGCGGATAAAATGTAGTAAATGAATCAATTCTAAATGTAGGAATACCATTCTCGACTTTATTAAGGTAATTCCCTGGAAAAGGTGGTGGGTTACAGTATTTATAGGTATAAGACGAAAAAAAGTAATTAGAAGTATCGATAGGAAAAAAAAGTTCAGGAAATGTGCAGTTTTCAAATATTACAGAACCGACATTCTGTCCTAAGCTATCTATTTTATCAAAAAAAGAAGCCATAAATACTTTCCAATTATAATAAAATGTGTTTTGTTTTCTTACTGAATATATACGACCAGAACGGTAATCTGAACCAATTTGACCAAAAACTCCATGCCATGTATTACCTGAATTACTGCTGTTATTTAGGAGGATACGATACCCATTACTTGGGGATAAAAATTGAGTAGTAGCATAAAGGCCACATCGTTCATTAACAAAGTCCAGATTGACTAAATCGATAGGTAATTGGGGGCCTATATTGTCATCTATATAGTAGTAAGCGGAAATATTCCATTGAGCATAAACAGAGCATAAGCTTGAAATAAAAAAAAATACTATAAAAAATATAATACGAAGATTTTGTATCATCGGATTTAAAAAATATTATTAATATAAATGTACGAATATTGAACTAAATATCAAATCTACATAAATT
>JAYURB010000592.1:0-5575 GCA_043756425.1 Bacteroidota bacterium | reverse complement strand
TTGCTGGGCGAAGTCTTAAGCGCGAAACGGAATCTTTATTAAATGTACTGCTAACAGATTGAGCGCGTGACTTCGTCCACGATGCGGATTTTAAAGTTATAACGAATATTTTTTGTCTATTTTCAATTGCTCGGTTAAATGTACTTAAGTAAATACAGCGCTCTGTGGAGGACGAAGTCATGCGCTCGAGTTTATTGCTGAGCTATTATTAATATTTTTACTTCGCGCTTAAGACTTCGCCCAGCGTTAGTAATGAAAAGTAAAGTTCAATAAATAGAATTAAGTTTTTGTTTCACTTTAACGATTCCGAAAACCCTCCCAAACCTATTGTTTCTGGAAAGTTGAATTAGAATCGACAATGCGAACATCCCTTACTAATATTGAATACTTGGCAATCATACTGTCTTCCGTTAAAATACTCTGAGGCAAAGAAGATTTCAATCCATTGCTATAAGACATGGGAGACGGAGCATTGCTGCGGAGGCTTTCAGCAAGCGGATTGGCTTCTGATTCATCAGTAATGATGACTACTGTCATATCTTTTGTTTGCCAGTATTTGCGCATGGCTGCATTTACATCTTCAACAGTAAGTTTGGAAAGCAAAGCATCCAGTTCTGTAATCCAGTCGGTGCGGCCATAAAAACGAGAGTCCATAAGGTAACCAAGTTTTTTAGCAGGAGTCTCAATATAAAGTTTAGAATAACTCTTTAGGAAATCGCGTGTACTTTCAAATTCATCCTTGGGTAATCCTTTAGTAATTAATTCATCCATTTCATGCAAAGCCATACGCAAAGCGAAATGAGCATGTCCGATATTGATATTGGCAAGTTCAGGATATTGGCTTTTCAATCCCTTAGCAGTTTGCACGGGACGAAGCCAGATGCTGAAATAATTTAATGAACGCGGAGTTCCTGCAACGGGTAACATATTAGAGCCACCATTTTCATACCACTCTATATAAGTATAATCACCGTAATTCATGGAGCGGGCTTCACGAATTTTTTGGTAAAGATGCGAGTATGATTTACGATGTTCACCCAGCCAGCTGTTGGCAACCATTAAAGCAGCAAATTCATTATTCGAGCGGGTAATGTTCATAGGAAAACCGGCAGAGATAGCTGATCCCAAAGCACCTTGTTTAGAAACGATGTCGACCATTATTCCTGTGCGTGTTTGAGGCATAGTTAAAGCAGTAAGAACAGGTTTCACATCAGGCAAAAGTCCAACATCGGTTTTTAATTTCATTGCCATGTCAGCAGGATAATCGCCCGCAATACCTACGGTTACATTGTTCCGGGTAAATACTTTGTTGTAATGATCCTTTACATCCTGAAGTGTTATGGCTGTCAATGAAGACACAGAACCGTCGTTAAGGTAACTATAAGGTGTGCCATCGAATAAAACATTTTCCAGATATTTTTTTCCATACTCTTCATCAGACGATTGACGAATGACTTGTTCAACATAGTTTTTCTGATTGGAAAGCAATCGGTCAAAATCGTTTTTATCCATTGCCGGAGTGAGCAAAAGCGGTTTTACGACTTTGGAGTAAAATGAACTTAAATATTTTGTCGGAACCTCAAAAGTAAAGATGGAAACTTCTTTGTCAGTAAAGCTATTCATTCGTGCCGCCCAAGGGTAAATCATTTTTCGAATGTCGATGGAAGACATGGCTTTGGTGCCGCTTTCAACAATCATGTCAGCTGTTAGCGTTGTAAGGCCTGCTTTTCCTTTAGGATCACTGATAGAGCCATTACGGAACATGAATCGCATGGTCACTTTACCGGAGTTAGGAATTTTCAACTCTATAACGTCAGCTGAAAAAACAGGCGATAGGAATGTTATCAGTAAAGAGAAGGATATAATTATTTTTTTCATGAGTGTCAGATTAGAATTTTACGGAATCAGAAGGTGAAATAGTACCAATGGTAAGATGCTCAGGTATAAAATATTTTTTTGCAACGCGCATAATATCTTCGGGAGTAACTTTGTCGTAAAGAGCAAAATATTTATTGATAGCTTCCGGATCTCCTGATATCCAGATGAAATAACTCAGCGACTGAGCCATGGAAGTGGGATTATCGTTTTGCATAATCTCTCTGTTCTTAAAATTTTCTCTTGTTTCCTGTAAAAGTTTTGCATCAAGCGGTTTTGTTTTAGCAAGCTCAAGTGTGCGCAGCATTTCTGACTTTATATAAGCGAAATCTCCTGTATCTACCAAAGAACCCTCAACAGAAATAAGAAAGGGGTCGCGTGTCGTTGTTGCATCGGCACTGAGTGAACGCAGTTTTTTTTCATTGATCACCAGTTTAGTATAGAGATCAGAATTTTCTCCGAAATAAGCCGCAGATAAAATATCAAGAGCAGGAAAATCTATTTCTGTAGGACTGTATGCAGGCCCTTTATAGTTCAATCCAAGGAAGGGAGGGAAGCCAGGCTTTTTCAAGTTAGTATATCGCGTTTCTTTTTGTGGCTGCTCAGCAGGAATTTCGGCCTGGTATGTTCCTTTCTTCCAATCACCAAAGTATTTTTCTGCCAGTTTATTAACTGTTTCAGGAGTTACATCACCAACAACAAGAACGGTACAATATTCAGGGCGGTAAAAGCGGTTGAAAAATTCGCGGGAATAATCGTATTGGTTAGGCATATCAACAATATCTTCGAAGAAACCCATTGTTGTATGTTTATAGGTATGCGTATCGAAAGCCGTGTTTTGAACCATTTCATTCAGCTTTGTATATGGGTTTGCTGAGTTTTTAGTATATTCTCCTTTAACGGCACCGGCTTCCGTTTTGAAATCCTGTAAAGAATAAGAGAGGTTCTTGAAACGATCGCTTTCCAGCATAAACATCGTTTCAAGTTTGGATGCATCGCCTGTCATATGGTAAAGTGTGCGGTCGAGGCTGGTATTTGCATTCGCAGAAGCGCCGGTTGATT
Organism: Bacteroidota bacterium; assembly: GCA_043756425.1. GTDB lineage: Bacteria > Bacteroidota > Bacteroidia > AKYH767-A > 2013-40CM-41-45 > JADKIH01. Next base: position 2,638 of record JAYURB010000592.1, on the reverse strand, counting down.
TCAATACGTTGCTGTATTTTTCTTTCGGATATTTTTCCGTTCCACGAAACATCATGTGTTCAAAGAAATGAGCGAAACCTGTTTTACCTTTTTCGATTTCATTTCTTGAACCGGTACGAACAATAATGTGAAAAGCAGCAATGCCGGGACTGTGCGTCGGAACAGTTACAACATTCAGACCATTACTCATTTTATGCTGGGAAATTTCTGAAGAGAAAATTTTCTCCGGCATATTTGTAGAGACTCTCTTTAGTGTAGTTTTTTGCTGTGGGGCAGTTTTTAATTTTGCATCTCCTTGTTTTGCTTTAAGATTAATGACGGGTTGGTCACTGCCGGCGTGCAATGTAAAGCATACAAGCATGAATGTGCTTGTAAATATTAATCGAATGGTCTTCATTGTTAGTTTATTAATAGAATGCGAAAGTATCATTTTGAAATGAGATAAAAAACAGATTTAAGATAGTATTAACAACATTACAGATGTAAATGGACTTGAATTGCTAAATGAATTATGCCCGACTTCATCTGTTAAACCAAAGGGTAAAACCCTATTTTTGTGCAATGAAATTTTCAATCACCCTAGTCTGTATATTTTTTTTTACTCTGGCTTTTTCAGAAACCCCTGACCCTGAAAAGAAGGAATTCATGGCTCTGGTGAAGGAAAGGACAGAAATGTTCAACGATTATACAGCCTCGCTTGTAAAAAAAAGTGGTTTTTTCGGCAACCGCACTAAGAACGATATACGCGATAGTCAGGACAAGCTGATGGAAATTGTACAGATGGATAATAAAATCATGAATATGCTTAACAGACGACTTGGCTTCAGGAATTTTGAAAAGCAGAGCATGTCAGACGATATCCTAACGGTTCAACAAAAGCTCATCAACTTAAACATTGTTAACGATACATTGACACAAAAGCTTTCTGCTTACGAAGCTGAAAACAAGAAGTGTAAAAGCAATATGAATCGTCACGGTTTATATTTTTTTCTGCTTATTCTTGCCTTGGGAGTATCGTTGTATGCTCTTGTACGAAAGAAAAATAGAATTTAATTTTCGGCATGCTCAATGCGTATGCCTACATCCATAATTTGCGGCAGAGGGTCAATACGCATAGCTTGTTCAAGGGTAAAAGTATAGGTGCCTTTTTCAGGGAAATGAAAATTGTGCTTGAAAGGAATTCTGTTATCCCAAATGTCGCCAAGCCCATTGCCCAGCCACTTTCCGGTTTCATCAGCAAGGGTTACTTCTACCGTGTCTCGTTCCGCTTTGCCGGATGGAGTTTGCGTCGTAATAAAAATAAACAGATTGCTGAATTGATATCCTCCTGCATTCCTGACATTAATATAAATATTATTCGTTTGGATGGTATCGGTAATTTCTGCATTTAATACAATGGAATTTTTTTGTTCCCATCTATTTTCGGGAAGCGCAACATTTTTTTCAAATACAACATTCGGATCACAGCCATAAAAAATCAGTCCGGCCGAAATGATGAAAAGAATATGGAGGAGTTTCATAATCGATTCCTTAAGGATCAGGGATTATCTGTTTTAGGCTTTTCATGGCCTTGGTTGTTATTATCCTTCCCGGGCTGATTGGGTGAACGGCGCGGATGCTGCTGCCTTTGAGGCCGGGGATTGTTAGCATTGGGTTGATTTTGGCCCGGTTGATTCGGTTGTTGTGTAGTGTTCTGCCTTGGAGGATTTTGCTTAGGTTGATTTTGTTTAGGCTGATTCTGCCTCGGTGGATTTTGTTTATAAGGTTCAATTGGCCTCGACTGCGGATTTACCTGCTGTGAGGGCACTCCGGGAGTTGATGCTTCCGGTCTCTGGCTTTCTCCTGATCCCGGTTTTTTCTTCTTTTTCTTTTTCTTCTTTTTGAGCTTATCCATCCTGTCGATTCTGTCCTGTCCAACGACATTTTCATAATCGGGCAAAACAATTACTTCTTCTTCATCTTCCGGAAGTTTTAAATCCTCAGGTTTAACTCCTTTTTTATTGAGGTCAATAATTTCTTTTACTCTGTCAACAGACAAAACAACCCAATTTCCACCGACGCCGCCTTCCATTAATTCAGATTGTTCTTTTCTTTCATCGACGGAAAATGCATACCAAACAAGTCTTTTGAAAATATCAGACTTACGGTGAAATGCACGTCCCTTTTCTGTTTCAAGTATTACATTGGTAGAAGGGAAATCACGCAAAGCGTCTATATAAGAATCCAGTTCGTAATTCAGGCAGCATTTCAGTTTGGTGCATTGTCCGGCTAGCTTGGCAGGATTTAAAGCGAGGTTCTGATAACGTGCAGCACCGGTAGATACAGTTTTAAAATCTGTCAGCCAGGTTGAACAGCACAGCTCCCTGCCGCAGACGCCAATTCCTCCCAATCTTCCCGCTTCCTGTCGCATACCAATTTGCCGCATTTCCACACGCACGTGAAATTCTTCCGCTAACTTCCGGATAAGCTCCCTGAAATCGACGCGGTCATCAGCAGTATAATAGAATGTTGCTTTTTTACCGTCGCCCTGAAACTCTACATCACTTAATTTCATAGATAGCTTCATCGCTTGTATGATGCTGCGAGTACGATGCAATGTTTCTGTTTCTTTATCTTTTACTTCATTCCACTTAACAAT
>JAYURB010000591.1:0-2428 GCA_043756425.1 Bacteroidota bacterium | reverse complement strand
GGACTTACTCCATTAACTGTAATGGGGTGACCGTTTTTATCAAAATAATCTATGCTTGTATAGTTTGTTGTATTTCCATTCACATTAAAAGAGGGGTTAAGAATGGAAATTGGATTCGCATGAAAATATGTTCCTGTCTGCTGATCAATTTCATACCGGCAGTATTGTCCGCCCGGTGAAACATCCATAATCATTTGTTGAAATTTTACATCACACTCATTACCGGGATTGCAAATTAACATACATTCTGATTTGGCTACACCATATACGTCTATGGCATTCAGCGTATCTTCCGGTGTAAGTGCATGCCCCTGGGCCACAATATCTGAAAGGAAATTATTTACGAAAGTAGCACTGTCGCCGAGTTTTATCATGCAACTATCACAGTTTAAATCGCACCCACCGTTCGCCATCAGAAAATCCAATTCCCTTTCAAAGAAATCAGTGAAAGAGTAACAGCGGTTTTGTGTAAGAAACTTATCCGTATAAAAATCGATCGCTTCATTGCTTACAGTGATTGTTCTTGTCACATGATAGCTGCCTACTGAAAGCGGGATTTCAACTGAATCCACGATAGAGGAATCAGCGATGATACATGTGGAGTCAAAAACCAATGGCAATTTGTAATTTTTATAATCCCTTTCAAAAAGCGGAACAATTCCGCACCCGTCAGTAATTTTAATATTAATATTATAAAGGCAATCATAACAGATTTCTTCGCTATTGCAATTTTCAATCTTCAGGGATGTCGGAAATAATGAATACTGGAAAAAATAAGGGTTTTGTGATTCCGCCAGGTAAGGGTAAGTGGAAACAATACTTATTTGTTTTGATGTATCGTCGTGAGAAATAAGTGTGGTGGTAATAATCGTATCGCCTTTAAAGTTGGGAAGTTGCCTGAGAGTCGCAGGAGAAGCTCCTGCAAGTGCAGTTGCCACAACTTTGTCGTTTAAAAGATTCTTGAATGTAATGGATGCCTGGCCATTCGGATCAACGGTTAACTCTTTCGTATAATTTGTGGAATCGCCTACATCATTTCCAAACAACCTGTCCAATTCAAACTGAGAGGGTTTTCCATAAAAATATTTTGTTTCATGTCCGGTTCCAAGCATCAGGTCTTTTCCCGAACCACTTTGTCGCTTTATTCTTCCTGTCTTGTCAGGAGTATATTCTGTTATCGAGAAAGGATATCCTTCTGCTTTGGGAATAAATTTATCAGGGTAATTATTTATATAGGGATTATTGTCGGAAAAATATTTTTCAGTCCCGCGGGTAAAGCTCATTGTATCGGGTACTCTCGGACAGTCTCCATCATCAAAATTTTTCCATGTGTATGTCGAATCCCGGGCATCAACATTAAATCGTCTATGATATTTCACTGTACCATCCAAAGACGGGGCGGGAAGAATTTTTACGGCCGGTCTTCCGTGAAAGTCATAAATAGTTTCCCCTACAATGGATGAGTCAATGGAATTATCCCGGGTAACCGATTGCCTGTTTCTTGTTGTGCCATCGTAATAATCAAAAACTTCTTTTCGCTTTCCCTCTTCGGCAAAAGCTATATTATACTGCACGTTTATGTTTTCCTCGAAAGTATTTGTTGAAGCTCTGTCTGTTGTCCAGGCTGAAGCAAACCGTTGAAATCCCGGAATGGTCTTCACTGCCCGTACTCTGTAAAACAAACATCCTTTCGGGTATGCACTTGTAATCTGGTAATTCAAACTCCTTGTGCTTATTCGTGTCGCATTATTCCGGAATAAAGAATCGTAGTCTGTAAAAGAAATACCGCAAAGAGGATTTCCGCTAATCATTGCCAGTTCCTCGAAGAATGTCCATTCAAGGTCATATTCGGTCGCACCATAAATCGGATTCCAACTAATAGTATAATAATCGTTATTGACGTCCGTAGAAAATCCTGTGAAGGAAACATTTGCATTGCAATCGAAATTATAGCTCCTGTTAATAAATATTTCAGCCCGGAGACGGAAAAAACCCGGGAATGCTGAGTAAGGTATTCCGCCGGCCTGAAAATTCACAAACATGACATTTGCTTTTATTCGGTGGCAATCGTTAAAATAAATGACATCTTTCTGCTTAAAAGATCCGGTAGAATTAAAATTGATAGATAGTGATTCAGAACTTATGGTGCTGTCGGTTGCGCTGGTGAATTTGACTACTTCTACAATAATGTCAAATGTAAAATCTGTATTGGCATGAATGTTTTTCCATTTCGGGTCATATTCAAAAATCAAACACCCTTTGGAAGAAAAAGTTGAATCAACTGTCGAATAGGCAGTGCTGTCAATACCAAACATTTTATCATCAAAGGCATCGATTTTTGACCCTGCATGAAAAGCGGTATCATCTACCAAATCGGTAAAACGCTCTTCTCCCTGCGAAAAACATAACAACGAAGAGCATATAAAAA
>JAYURB010000590.1:0-2428 GCA_043756425.1 Bacteroidota bacterium | reverse complement strand
ACTCCTGCAGGTCCAATCAATCTTTGTACTAACGGTTCTAACAGTCCTGTAACTTTAACATCTAATATCACAGGTGCAGGTGCAGGTGCTACAATTGTTTGGAATCAGGATGGTAATCCTTCAACAGCTACAATTCCTGTTTCAGCCGGAGATATTGATCTCTTACTGAACGGCGGTACTTTCGGATATAACTTCCAGGTGACAAATAGTTTTGGTTGTTCTACAACTTCCAATACAGTTACTGTTAATGAAGTTCCATGTAGTGGTCCGACAGCGTATGTTAAGGTCTTTATCGAATGTTACTATTCAACCGGTGGTCTTATGGAAAATGCAACCTATGGTGGTGCGTCATCTCCTCTATTTGGTGGATGTTTATATCATAATTTTGGGTCTCCTTATGTTTCTACCGATGTGGATTCCGTAAAAATCAGCTTGTTTAATCCTTTAGCAACTCCTCCAATTTGGCAGAATGGATTTGTTGAATCTAAAACCGGTATTATTCAAACGAACGGAAGCATTAATGTTACTTTCTCTACTGCTGTAGCATCCGGAACTTCATATTGGATTTGTGTTAATCACCGTAATTCTATTGAAACTTGGAGTGCTGCCCCGGTTCTTATTAGTGCAACAACAGCGCTTTTACCATACGACTTCACAACGGGACCTGGTCAAGCATATGGAAATAATTTAGCGGAGAATATAGATCTTTTAACTTCAGCTCCGGATGGTACTTGGGGTATGTTTAGTGGAGACATTTCTGATGAATCATCTACAGTTTTAGATCCTTTTGGAGATCCAATTTATCTCGGTTATCAAGACGATATTATTTCATCGCAGGATTATGGTGATATGGAAAATGCAGTATATGTAACCAAACTTGGTTATGTTCCTGAGGATATCACAGGTGATGGAATCGTTGAATCTGCTGACTATGGTTGTATGGAGAATAACGTTTACTTTACAAGGACTACTCAAAGACCATAATCAATAATAACAGCCGATGCATTGCGCATTTAGCAATGCATCGGCTTCATTTTAAAACAAATTAACCTTAATATTAATATAAACTAAAACAAACAATGCGCATGAAAACAAAACTTACATCATGTTGTAGAGTTTTCCTCCTCGCAGCACTGCTGCTGATCGGCAAACTCTCAAATGCTCAGACGTTCGACGTCTTTATCGCGAACGACTTCCCAACAAACTCTACTACGTATGAGTTTGATGTGTTCCTTAGAAGTACAGACCCTACACCGTGGTCTTTCCGAACAATTCAGTTTGGTATGTATGTAAATCCGGCATGGCTTCCTGCAGGTCCTGCTCCATCTATCACATTGATAGCTGCATCAACCGGATTAAATTTTTATTCTCCGGGTTTACTTCAGATGAATGCTTCTCCTTCATTGAGTGCATTCCAGCTTGCCGCTAACAGCGCCGGTACTTGTGGAACAAACACTTTGTTCACGCAGGGCTTATCTGTTAAAGTAGGACGCTTTAGAATTGTAAGTAATTCGGGTCCTATGAACTGTACACCGGACAACATTTCATTTATTCGTCCGATTGCTGCTGACGCTACGCCGGGTTTAAACGTAAACTTGAAAATGGCTGTTACTCGTTGGGCTGCTGTTAACTGCTCACCGGCTACAAGTGTTACTATTTCAACACAAGGTACCTATACCAGCGTTGCCGGTGGTACATTGTTAAGTACCTTTAACAACATGGCTCCTGTAATTACAGGTCCTGCTGCAAGAATGGTTGCTTGTGAAGGTGGTTCTGCTACTGCAAGTGTATCGGTTATTACGAATGCAGGTCAGGTAGCAAATGTTACGTACCAGTGGACTGATAACGGAGTAAACATTTTTGGACAAACTGCGCCTACATTAACTCTTAATCCTGTTACAGCATCAATGAATGGTCATAGATATGCTTGTACAGTAACTCAATGCGGTGTACATACAAGTACAAATGACACGTTAACAGTTGTTTTAGCTGATGATGGCAATCCTTGTACAACTGACAATTGCGATGTTACTACAGGTATAGCAACTCACATTCCAACAGCTTCCGGTACTCCGGGTGCTTCTGACAATAACGCTTGTACTGATGATCTTTGCAATGGTCTTGGAGCTACTGTAAGTACGCTTATAGTTTGTAACGATAACAATCCTTGTACAGACGATTCTTGCCTCCCTTCATCAGGTTGTGTATTTACTAATGACAATTCAAACGTTTATAGCGACAACAACGCTTGTACTTCAGGCGATGCTTGTGTAAACGGAGTTGGTACACCTGGTTCACCGGTGGTTTGTAACGACAATAATGTTTGTACAGACGATTCTTGTAACCCTTCGTCAGGTTGCGTATTCACAAATATCAATTCAAACGTTTATAACGACAACAACGCTTGTACTTCAGGCGATGCTTGTGT
>JAYURB010000589.1:0-2432 GCA_043756425.1 Bacteroidota bacterium | reverse complement strand
CAGGAATTCTTAATATAATTAATTCAAATGTTGTGCTTGACATGACAGACACAATTTCCGCATCCGATACTATTGTAATAAGGATGGCGCCGGATAATGCATCGGCAAATTCAATTACTGTTCAGGGTAATCTTACTAATGCATGGGGAAGTCCAACGACAACAACTGTCTTCAATTTGCCAGCGGGAACTAGTAAAATATATGCTAATTATAATTTCATTGTAGCCGCTCAAACTCGTTTTATCAGAATTATCCAAACGGGCACAATAGCCACTGTTGATGTAGACGCCGTTAGTTTTGATTTCTGGAATTGTACGAACAAGCCAAATCGACCGCCCGTTGCAAATGATGATACAATAACAACATATGCAAACAGGGCTGTCTCAAAAAACGTTATTTCAAATGATGCCGATCCTGATGGAAACTCTTTGTCTATTAGTGTGATTAATCCCCTGGCATCAAATGGTAATGCAGTAGTTTCAGGAAGTCTTATTATTTACACACCAAATTTTGGATTCACCGGTGTCGATACAGTTACATATAAGCTATGTGACTCGGGAACTCCTTCACTATGCGACACAGCAATATTTATTGTAACAACAGATCCTGGTCCACCTGTGGCAATGACAGATAACAGTAGTGTCAATTCCGGATCGCCGGTTACAGTGAATGTTCAGCTTAATGATACACTAGCAGTAAATGCATTTACTTATACGACGAGTCTCATGCCTTCGATATTGTCGTCTTCAAATGGTATTGCAATTCTCGTCGGTAATTCAATTCAGTATACACCAAATGCAGGCTTTACAGGAATAGATTCTCTGGCGTATAAGTTGTGCGACAACAATTCACCAACTGCCTGCGACACTTCAATGTTATACATCACAGTTAACAACAGAGTACCCGTTGCAAATACTGATACAATTACGACAAGTGCATGTAATGCCGTAATCTTAAATGTAATTTCGAATGATACCGATCCTGAAAATGGGGTACTGACTATTACTTCCGTATCAGTTCCATCAAATGGAAGTGCAGTCATTTCGAACAATCAAATTGTCTATACACCGGTATCATCACCTGTTTTCACTGGTGTTGCAACATTCACTTATCAGGTCTGTGATAATGGTGTTACTCCGCAATGTGTAAATGGAAATGTCAGCGTTACGGTAAACTCTAACAATCCCCCAAGTAATCCGCCAGTAGCTGTCGCCGATTTTGATTCAACGTTCATTAATGAGAGTATTCCGGTCCCGGTACTTGATAATGATTCTGATCCTGATAAGGATTCTCTCCGGGTTGATTCGACAGCACTGGGATTACTAGCTCCTTCGATAGGAACTATACAATATATCGCCAACAATCAAATCCAGTATACTCCAAACACAGGCGTAATGGGTGTAGATAGTTTTGAATATAAAGTTTGTGATATTCATAATTCTGGAGCCGGCTGCGTAAATATTGTAAGCTCGTGTTCTATTACAAAAGTATATGTTACGATTAGTAATCGTGCCCCTGCTGCAAATGACGATCAGTTTTCTACTATCAACACGTTTACTCTCAGCAATTCTGTTGCAGCAAATGATGATATTGAACCCGACGGACAAAAGATGACTTTTAGTCTCCTTACCAATCCAGCATTTGGAAGTGTTGTCGTTAACCCAGATGGAACATTTACTTATACACCTGATGGAATTTTTGTCGGTGATGTATTTTTTACTTACCTCGTTTGTGATGATGTGGCTCCTCCAATGTGCGATACGGCCATGGTAACGATTTCTATTTTAACATCAAATGTTCCCCCTAATGCCGTGGCTGATACTATAATTACTTTTGGGGTAACTCCATATAGTGGAAATGTCGGCACAAACGACAACGATCCTAACGGGAATTTGAATCCGAATGGCTTTACCATGTTAACGGCTCCGATTTATGGCAACATAATTTTTAATACTGATGGAAGTTATACCTACACTGCTAGCAATGGATTTATCGGAGAAGAATATGTTTATTACGAGGTATGTGATACAGGAAATCCTGTAATGTGTTCGTATGCTACTTTGAATATTATTGTCCCTGATAGCGCACCGGTAATTATAAATGATACAGTTTTCGCCACTGAAGACTTAACGTTAAATATTAATGCAGCGAGCGGAATTATATCCAATGGAGATTTTGATCCTAATGGAACTACTCTTACAGTTGATACGACACCTCTTGTAAATACTTCTCATGGAGCCCTCACTGTTTTCTCTAATGGAAGTTTCATTTATATTCCGGTTGTTAATTACAATGGGTCCGATTTATTTGTTGTTAATGTATGCGATAGCACTCCCTTGTGTAGCCCGGATACAGTTCTTATAATTGTTAATCCAGTAAATGATCAGGTAATAATTGCGAATGATGTAAATACAACTTTAGAAGATATTCCT
>JAYURB010000588.1:0-5593 GCA_043756425.1 Bacteroidota bacterium | reverse complement strand
GTGGATTGAAACCTGCATCAACATCAAAGTTCCAGGTTACCCTTGTACCATCGCCCTCCGGCGAAAGAATGAAAGAAGATTGAGCTGTTCCATTTTCCATGAAGTTAAGGTCAATGCGAATAACAGAATCAGGTTTAACTTCTTTATAGGTCAGACTTCCATTTCCTACACCTTTTTTTTCACTGGCCCATTTTATTGTTGCGCCCGGGCCATTTGCGGGACCTTCAAAAGTGTATTTTGCATTGGGATCAAGATCATACCAAGGTGACCATTTATTCCAATTTTGAATATCCTGCAGGTAATTAAATACAATTGAATGTTGCTTTTGCACAATAGTACTTCTGTCGACGTGAGCATGAGAAGGAAAGAACAACAAACCTACAGCTGCTATCAAAAGAATAATGACAGCAAGAATCATAAAGATTTTTTTAAGTATACGCATGTGGTATTGATTTTAAAACAGATTATTTTATGGACAAATCTAATAAAGTTTTTTACTAAAAAAATACTTAAAAAGAGAATTTATATTTTAATTTCTTCATCTGCTTTATTGAAAAAATGGTATTCCATTAGATGGTAGTTATTGTTTGCAATTACTTTTAATTTTGCTTTGTATTTCTTTTTCCATTTTTTGACAATAGAGGCTGTGAATAAATCGCCCTTGTTCAAAAAAGCTTCTAGATACGGGTGGACTGAAACCGATAATTCTTTTTCATTTTGTTCGCTGATAAAATACCGAAGGTTGTTTTCTATATCGTCAACAAGCAGGATACTTGCTTTAATTTCGCCTGTACCGTCGCAGGCAGGACATTTTTCAACAGTAGTAATATTGGTTTCAGGACGTACCCTTTGACGCGTAAGCTGAACCAGTCCGAATTTACTGGGAGGAAGAATTGTATGTTTAGCGCGATCGCGCTTCATTTCATTCTTCAGTTTTTCATAAAGCACCTTTCTGTTTTGCGGATTGTGCATATCGATGAAGTCAACGACAATAATACCTCCCATATCGCGCAAGCGAAGCTGTCGCGCAATTTCCGTTGCTGAATCGAGATTTACCTGCAGAGCATTATTCTCCTGGGATGAGTCTCCATCGCCCTTTGTGCGGCCTCCGCTGTTTACATCAATAACATGCATGGCTTCAGTATGTTCAACAATGAGATAAGCACCGTTTGACATAGTAACTGTTTTACCAAAGCTTGCTTTGATCTGTTTATCGATTCCGAAGTGCTCGAAAATTGGCTGCTTGCCTTTATAGAGTTTTACAATCTCTGTTTGCTCAGGGGCTATGCCGCTTATATAGCTTTTAATCTCATCGGCCAGGGCAGAATCGTTTACATGAATAGCATTAAAGTTAGGATTCAGCAGGTCACGAAGAATGGTTGAAGTTCGGTTGAGTTCACCAAGTATTTTTTGAGGCGGCTTTGCCGTTTTTAACATGGCAAAAGCAGACTTCCATTTTGAAACAAGATCTTGAATGTCTTTATCAAGTTCTGCAACTTTTTTGCCATCGGCTACTGTCCGAACAATTAGACCGAATCCTTTAGGTTTTATACTTAATGCAAGACGTTTTAACCGTTGTCTTTCCTCAGCACTTTTTATTTTCTGTGAAATAGAAACATGATCAGAAAAAGGGACCATGACAACAAATCGACCAGCCAAAGAAATTTCAGAAGTAATCCGAGGGCCTTTGGATGAAATTGGCTCTTTAGCAACCTGAACGAGTACCCATTGATTGGTTGATAAAACGTTGTTAATCTTACCACCTTTATCGATATCCTTCTCAACCTGAAAATCGGTGAGCATGGGGTCAGGCTTTTTATCGGTAGTAGTAAGTCTGATTAATTTAAGGAGGGATTGTACCTGAGGACCCAGGTCGAGATAGTGCAAAAAAGCATCCTTCTCGTGACCTACGTCTACGAAAGCGGCATTTAAGCCCGGAATCAACTTCTTTACACGTCCGAGATAAATATCTCCGACCTGAAAGCGTTGATCTTTTTTTTCACTGTTTAGCTCTACGAGATGTTTATCCTCAATGAGAGCAATATTAACTTCCTCTGGTGTGGAGTTAATTACAAGTTCGTTGTTCAATTAAAAATTGTTTACAAACCCACAGCAAACCGACAGGCGGTGTTGAGAAAAATACGTAACGGACTGCGAAGGAATCCTATCTATATAAAACGTCGGAAATGGCCGGCAGGCGACGCATCAACTGCCACGAAATTTTCCGAAAAGCCAACGTAAATTAATGCAGGATCAGATAAAATATATTCATTATCCGTTTTTGAATATCAAAAATCGGATAATGAACATTAAAAAGATTATCTGCTCTTCTTCTTATGTCTGTTTTTTCTAAGACGTTTCTTACGCTTATGCGTAGCCATCTTGTGTCTTTTTCTTTTTTTACCACTTGGCATGAGCTGAGAGTTTAATGGTTATTAATCTGGTTTATTAAATTATTTACTTCTGTATTAAATTCGGTATCGTTCGATTCCCGTATAACTTCTAAATTTTTTAGTGCAAGATCTGATTTTCCCATCATCATATACGTTCGGCCGAGAAGAAATCTTGCTTCTTTGTTTTTCGGATTTACTTCTATGACTTTTTCAAATCTTTCAACTGCTTTTTCATACTGACCCGATTTAACGGATAAAACTCCAAGATTGAAAAGGGCCATTTCATGCCTTGGATTTTTTTGGACAACCTCGCGAAGCATCATAATGCCCTGCATGGGTGAAGAAGTTCCTTCCACATAACAAATACCAAGATCTGTTTTTGCATCGAGATTCTCCGGATTGATCTCTAATACCTTTTGATATGCTGAAATCGCTTTCTCAACATACATTTTCCTGAACGATGAATCATTGATAAGCCTGAAAGCATCGAAATACCGATACGCTGCATTTATCCAGCTCTTCTCATCTTGTTTCTTTTCAGCCAGAAGTTCAAAATACCGGGCAGCAACTTGCGGACTATTTAATCTGTCCCACATTTTACCTAATGAATCAATCAAAAGAAGCGATGAGGTATCCTTTAAATATGCTGCCTCAACAACATTGATTTTTTCAACTTCCTGTCTTTTCAAACCACTTTTTGAATCTGCAAGAATAGCTTCAAAAGAAAAAGGATTGTTTGTTTTCTCATTCTCTTTTTCCTTTTCGACTTTCTGCGGAGCAAAATAAAGCGCTACTGTCAATACAACCGCACCGGCTACCAGCAATAATTGTTTGCTGCTTGTCCGCATGGATTAGTCTATCGCTTCAGAAGTCTGGTTCTTTTTGATCTTTGCATTCTTCACTTTATTTGCAAAGGTCTTTGCCGGTTTAAAGGCAGGGATATTATGTTCAGGAATAATGATTGTAGTATTTTTTGAAATTATTCTTCCGAGTTTTTGTGCTCTTCTTTTTACGATAAAAGAGCCAAAACCACGTAGATAAACGTTTTCACCGTCTGACATGGTGTTTTTAATAACCTTCATAGTTGCTTCTACTACTTGTAATGCAACTGTCTTTTCTATGCCTGTTTTAGTACTGATTTCAGCTACAAGTTCTGCTTTAGTCATGTTATTGAATATTAATGATTTGATGTTTAGCGGGGCGCAAAGATAATGGTTTAGAATGGAATAGAAAAACTTAATAACCAATTTTTTAAAAAAAGCTCCTAGAAAACTTGCTAACAAGTCCTTTTTGCCATAAAAATAAGCTTTTTAAAATAAAATTAAACAAAAACGCACTTACTTTTTTTCAGCTTTTGCCAATAGATACAGGCTTTTGCCTATAGGAGGGCTTATTAGTTTTTCAAGTAATGTTGTCAGCGGTACAAAGAAGTTGTCATATATAATAAGAGAGAATACTCCGGGCTCTTTTATTCCAAACAACTTGTTATGGATTGCAGAAGCAAAATATCCCAGCATTTCATGATACCGGCAATACTCAATTGTAAATCCTGCACGTTTAACTTTTTCAATTAATTCAAGTTTGGAATACCTCCTGAAATGTCCGATAGATTTATCGAAAGCAGAAAATAATTCCATTCGCGCCGGTACGTAAATGAATAAACCGCCTCCATTTTTCATTTTAGTATACAATTGCTTTAAAACAACTTCATCCTCTTCAATATGTTCAAGAACATCAATAGTAAAAACAAAGTCTGGGTTAATAGCAATATCGTTTACCGTTTCAACAGTTGCATGCTTTAAAGAAAGAATTTGCCGATAGGAAGCATCTTTCTCCAGAGCAAATGTTTCCATCCCTTCAAAGCTTTTAAAACGATTGATGAACTCTCCTTTACCGGCACCGAATTCAAGCATTTTTTTTACATCGGGAAAACTCCCAAGGCCTTTTAGAATCAGCTTGAAGATTTGATTGTTTCGGTTTTTAGCAAAACGGGAAAAGAGATTTAGAATTTTGTCGCCGGAATAAGTAACATGCATTTATAATTTGAATTTATTCGTCTTGTTAATGAAAAAATGAATTAAGAGAAGATATTTGTAAATTAATAAGGGTGTTTGATTATTTGATGATGTTATATTTTTTAACAGGAGGATTTTGTGAGCGATTATGGGATTGATTTAACAACAATACTCCCATCGTAAAGAATCCAATGCAAAGCAAAGCAGATGTCAATAACCCAATTCCCAGTGTACTTGTCCAGCCGAGAATGGCTCTATCCGTATACAATTTCAGATATAATATATATGCCATCGTCAGTGAAAACAATAGTAAAAGAATTATTGACAGCTTCAAAAAAGTCATGACCAGTTCTTCTGCATATTCTATAAAGGAACGAAAAGCATGATGCACAAGCGCCCCAAAGCTCATTTTGGATTTTCCCGAGAATCGTTGTCTTCTGTCATATACAACAGAAGTAGCATTCAATTTTAATTTCGATAAAAAAGCGGCAAGGTGAATGAAAGACCGGCTTTGAATGATGGACATAACTTTATCGTTAATCATGCAAAAATTTCCATAATTCATTTTTTGTTTTGTAATCAAACGGAAAATCAATTTATAAACCACATAACCGATTCGAAATACTAAACCTTCTCCCCTCTTTCCTCTGTTTACATGAACCATGTCAAAGGAGCGTAATTGCAATAATTGGGGAATGACAGCCGGAGCGTCTTCACCATCGCCATCCATAATAATTGCATGTTTTGCATGGTAGGAAGCAGCAAATAATATTCCCTGTTCCAGCGCTGCCTGGTGGCCGCTGTTGTAATCGAGTGAAAGAAGTTTAAAGTTCAGCGTATCGCCATTGAATTGAAAAGAAGAAAGCATTTGCATTGTTTCGTTTGACGAGCCATCATCCACAACGACTATCGTTACTTTTTCCGTATTATTTCTAAGCACATCCTCTGTTTCCTTTAACAGACGAATAATGGCAGCACCTTCATTATAGCAGGCAATAACTATAAAAACATTTTCCTCCATAAAGCTTCGAAAATAATCAAT
The DNA here is from genome assembly GCA_043756425.1 of Bacteroidota bacterium. Taxonomy (GTDB): domain Bacteria; phylum Bacteroidota; class Bacteroidia; order AKYH767-A; family 2013-40CM-41-45; genus JADKIH01. The sequence continues at coordinate 143 of JAYURB010000588.1, read as the reverse complement.
TGCAAAATAGAAATTATAAATTAAACATTTAAGTATCACTTAAATTCTTTATAAGCTATCTTACCTGACATCCGATTTTTTTGTGCGATACTATGATATAAAACAATTTAAATTATATATTATTGATATATTTGTAAAAACAA
>JAYURB010000587.1:0-2439 GCA_043756425.1 Bacteroidota bacterium | reverse complement strand
ATAACTTTCTACAGCGTATGAAGCACTGTGCCCTTTGGAAAAAGCATAACCGGCGAAACTTTCAATCTGGCGCCAAACTTCTTTAGTAGTTTCTTCTTTATATCCTTTTCCGTTGCAGTTGGAAAAAAATTTATCGCGAACAAGGGCAAATTCTTCTCGTCCTCTATATTTTCCACTCATCCCTCTGCGAAGCATGTCGGCTTCACCGAGTGTTAGGCCCGCAAAATAATGTGCGACCTTGATTACATCTTCCTGATATACCATTACACCAAAAGACTCTTTTAAAATTTCATACATCTCCGGTGGTGTCTGTAATGTAGGAGGGAGGCCTTTTGAACGAAGAATATATTCCCGCATCATTCCCGAAGAAGCAACTCCCGGACGAATGATAGAACTTGCTGCTACAAGTCCAAGATAGGTATCTGCTTCCAGTTTCTTCAACAACATCCTCATCGCCGGACTTTCCACATAAAAGCATCCCATGCATTTTGCTTCACGCAAATGCTTTTTTACATTTTCATCTTTCTTAAATCTGCTTACATCATGAATGTCGATTTTAACTCCTTTATTTTTATGAATGATGGCCAGACTGTCTTTAATATGTCCAAGTCCGCGCTGACTTAGAATATCGAATTTGTAAAGCCCAATATCTTCCGCTTCAATCATGCTGAATTGTGTAAGTGGAAACCCTTTCGGCGGATATGATGTTGCAGTATAATAATGCATGGGTAATTCTGAAATCAAAATACCTCCTGCATGAATACTTAAATGACTTGGAAAATCATTAATGAGTAAAGCATATTTCTTAATCAATGCACCAATTTTTCCATATTGATTTAGAATCCCTTCATCCTGCATGGTATCAATTTCTGCTTTGGGCAGACCGAAAACTTTTCCAAGTTCCCGTACGACAGAATTTTCCTGAAAAGTGCTATAAGTAGCTAACAAGGATGTATGTGTATTCTTGTGTGTTTTGAAAATATAATCAATGACTTCATCCCTGTCTTTCCACGAAAAGTCCATATCAAAATCAGGGGGACTCGTTCGAAAAGGATTCATAAACCTTTCGAAAAAAAGATCCAGATCGACAGGATCTACATCAGTAATGTTTAGCAGGTAAGCAACCAGACTATTTGCACCGCTTCCCCTGCCTACGTAGAAAAAGTTTTTGTGTCTTGCAAAGTTGACAATATCCCAATTGATAAGAAAATAGGAAGCAAAGCCCTGTTCAGTTATCGCTTTAATTTCTTTCTCATAACGATCGATGATATTTTGACCTTTATCCGGATAACGGTACTGCAGGTTTTGCGCACAAAGCTCTCTTAATTTGATTTCATCCTGTAATTCACTTCCTGTAAATGATTTTTTATTTTTACTCTTACCGAACTTAAATTCAATACTGCAGTCGTTCAAAATTAGATTTGTATTGTAAATAATTTCAGGATAAGCAGAGAATTTTTCAATGATCTTAATTTCAGGAACCATCCATTCTTCCATTTGCGCTTGTTCGCTTTCAGGCAACTTACTCAGCAAAGTATTTTTGCCAATCGATCTCAACAATCTGTGCGAATTAAAACCCGATCTGTTTTTGAAGGTAACCGGTGAGAGAATTACAAGTTTTTGAGTACATCTTCTCCAAGGGGAGTTTATTAATTTATTTATTTCAGTAGGTCTAACACCAATAAATTCATTTTCTTTCAACTCCCTAAAGGGATGAAGAAATGGATAAATAATATAGCTTTCAAAAAAAGAGGGAGCAATAAAATGGAAATCTTCCTTGCTATTCAGGTGAAGAGAAAGAAAATCGTTAAGCTCCCGAAATCCTTCGTTGTTCCTGGCCAGTCCCACAAAACATTGTTGATTTCCATTCCTGAAGTCAATGCCAACAACCGGTTTTATAGTAGTTTTTTCACTTCTTCTGACAATATCAAGAACACCTGATGTATTATTAATATCAGTCAAAGCAATTTTATTTATACCACATTTTTCAGCTTCACTCAATAGATCCTGCGGTGAAAGCACACCATACTTAAAACTGAAATAAGAGTGACAATTAAGGTACATTAGGTTTTGTGATTTTTTAATTTACCTTCCCATTAATTGGATTAAACGATCTCCCCTTAAACCCTTCCGTAACTGCCCTATGAATTTTATTTTCTCCGAAACGTTTTCTTATTTTATCCATAGCCTGGTATAGCTGAATAATTTCCTGACTGTCTTCAAAAAGATTTATCTGATGTCCGCCTCCTACAAGGTGACTGAATCGTACTCCAATTAGTCGGATGAGCATTCTTTTATTGTAAAGTTTTTCAAACAGTTCTTTGGCTTTTGAAATAAGGCTATGATCGCAGGAAGTATAGGGTATTCTGGCCTGCATCGTGTGGGTGTTGAAATCGGAGTAACGAATCTTAAGAGTAATGCAGGAAGCAAGCTTGTTCT
>JAYURB010000586.1:0-2441 GCA_043756425.1 Bacteroidota bacterium | reverse complement strand
TAAAACAACGTAAGGGAATAAGCGGTAGTTCTCCCCACGAAAAATTTTTCCCGAGGAAATGTTTAATCCCGTATAGTCTAAACCTAATGCGGCGACTTCTCTTTTTAATTCTTTTTCAGTTTCACCAAAGAGGTCGAAAATTTTAAGCATAGCACTGTTTTTCAGGAGGAAAAACTCCTGTTCCGCCATTGCTTTTGTTTCTTCAATACTAAATTTCAAATTAGTAAATTGCATGCGAATTGCCGAAGGGCAAATATAACGTGAAGAAATCAACTCTCCTTGTTTTACGATCTTTTATAGGACCAATGGTACTGACCTTCCTGATCTCTCTTTTTGTTCTTCTCATGCAGTTTTTATGGAAGTATATAGATGACCTTGTTGGAAAAGGATTGGATTGGATCATTGTATTTAAGTTAATGGTCTATGTATCAGTAACCCTGGTTCCTTTGGCGCTGCCGCTATCGTTACTGATTTCGTCAATTATGACTTTCGGAAATATGGCCGAGCATTTTGAACTAACAGCTTTTAAATCTGCCGGCGTTTCCCTTCAAAAAGTTATGCGCCCATTGGTTTTTACGGCTATTGCAATAAGTTTTTTGGCATTCTATTTCAGTAATTATGTTCTACCCGTTGCCAACCTTAAAATGAATGCACTTCTTTACGATGTACGGCAGCAAAAACCTGCATTGCTCATTAAGGAAGGAATTTTCTATAATGGCATAGACGGTTATTCCATACGAATTGGAAAGAAGGAAAAGGATGGTAAAACGATTCAGGATGTAATGATTTATGATCATTCTGAAAACCGGGGAAATACTAAGCTCATTCTTGCTGAATCAGGTAAAATGGCAATGTCAGACGATGAGCGTTATTTACTTCTTACCTTATATAAGGGTTCCAGTTTTGAAGAACTTGAGAATAAACCGGGTAAAAACTCCAAGCCTTTAATGCGCACAGAATTTGACCAGGAAGTTGTTCGCTTCGACCTGAGTTCATTTAAGATGACACGTACAAACGAACAGTTGTTTAAAGATAATTATCAGATGTTAAATCTTAGGCAACTGAGTTATTCTTCCGATTCTATTGAAAAAGGATTAAAGGAAAGACGAATTGAATTGTATAATACCATACTGACAAGCATTTCAATGGACATCGGAAAAATCAAGGTGATCCGAAGCACTAACTTTAGTAAAAATAATTTTCTGGAAAACCTCCCTTTTGACAGAAGAGGACAAATTGCTTCCAATGCTCTATATGCAGCACGAAATATGAAAAGCATTACCGACGATAATTTAATGGACAAAGAAATAAAATCTAAAAGTCTGGCCAAACACAAAATAGAATGGCAGCGAAAGTTTACCCTTTCTTTTGCCTGTTTGATATTGTTCTTTATTGGCGCACCCCTGGGGGCAATTATCCGAAAAGGCGGACTGGGCATGCCTATTGTCGTTTCGATTATATTTTTTGTAATCTACCATGTAATTTCAATTTCCGGTGAAAAGTTTGCCCGCGAAGGAGTTATCCCTCCTTGGAAAGGGATGTGGCTTTCTTCTTTTATACTTCTGCCTATTGGAATATTTCTTACTTACAAAGCAACCACGGATAGTGCATTGTTTGATATTGAATCATACAAGAAACTTTTCAGACTGAATAAAAAGCAAAAACAAAATTAAATAATAATTTGAGAATCTTACAGGTATGTCATCGAATTCCGTATCCTCCTATTGACGGTGGGAATATTGTCATGATGAATTTTGCCCTGGCACTTGCTGAGGCCGGGCAGGAAGTGCACCAATTTGCGCTAAATACAAAAAAACATTTTACGAATCCGGCAAGCATTCCTGAAAATCTTAAAAATCAGCTGCATTTCCGAAGCAATGTAATCGATACAAAGGTTACAATAGCCGGAGTCCTTTTAAATTTTTATACAAAAGACTCTTATAATATTGTTCGGTTTTATTCAGCAGAAACAGAAAAAGAGCTTGAAAAAGTTCTCCGTGAGAACAGCTTCGATATTGTGCAACTGGAAACACTCTTTGTCGCACCTTATATTTCGTGCATTAGAAAAAATTCAAATGCTAAAATCGTTTTACGCTCTCATAATGTTGAACATGTTATCTGGGAAAGGCTGGCTTCTAAAGAGAAAAACATTCTGAAAAAAAATTATTTAAAATTTCTTTCCAAAAGATTAAAAAAATTTGAATTACAAACTCTTACTGAAATTGACGCTCTGGTTCCAATTACGAATGTGGATGAATCTGTATTTAAGCAATATGGCTTTACAAAACCATGTCTAACCCTGCCGATGAGCCTGGATGTTAAAGAATACCCCTTTCATCCTGATGAAGAAAAAGAAGTATGCCTCTTCCATCTTGGATCGATGGATTGGATGCCTAACCTGGAAGCTGTAAACTGGTTTCTGGATAACTGCTGGCAAAAAA
>JAYURB010000585.1:0-5612 GCA_043756425.1 Bacteroidota bacterium | reverse complement strand
TCTATTCCAAAGCCGAAGAGTGAGCAAAGTAATACAGGCCGCCTTCCATATTTGTCGCTTAATCCCCCGATTATTGGAGAGAAAATAAATTGCATGATTGCATATGCAAACGAAAGCCACCCAGCATAGGTGGAAGAAGAGCTTAAATCACCATGAACGAGATTCCCAATAAGTTTTGGTAAAACAGGAATTATAATACCCAGCCCGATTACATCGATGAGCATGGTAATGAAAATAAAAGTCAGAGCGTGATTTCGGTTCTTATTCATAAAAAGGGGAGTGCAAAGAAAGGAAGTTTATCTTTTTAATGTACATTGTTGTTAAATTAAAATTTACCTTAATTTCTAAACAAAATTCAAGCATGTCAATAATCAGAAAAGCAACCATTCATGACCTTGATAAACTTGTTGAACTTTTTGACTTATACAGACAGTTTTATAAACAAGAATCAAACATTATTGAAGCGAAACGATTTTTAAATGAACGTATCGTTAAAAATGAATCTGTCATTTATATTGCTGAGGAAGAAAATGACAACATTTCAGCTTTTGTTCAGCTTTATCCGTTTTTTACTTCTGTAGGCATGAAAAGAAGCTGGCTGCTGAATGATCTTTTTGTTAAAAAAGAATTTAGAAATAAAGGGTTAGCCAAAAAACTAATTGAACAATGTAAGCTCCTTGCCCGGGAAACACATGCTAATGGACTTTTACTAGAAACTTCCATTAATAATGAGGAAGGGAATAAATTATATCCCTCCATAGGATTTAATCTTGTAAACGAATCAAATTTTTATTTTTGGAAAGCGTGAATTATATTGAATCTATTTTAAATCTATCAGCATTTATTAACACAATTATGAATCACGATTGATTCTAAAAAAATATTAATTTCTCAAAACGCCTGTCAATTGACTGCTCTGTAATATTTCACCCCTAACGGGGTTTGTTGTATGAATTATTTTTTTTTCTACCGATGTTTTGTCCCTAGCGGGACTGGTATAGGTTGAGCTTTTCAGAATGGGGTTATATAGTTGTTTTGTCCCTAGCGGGACTGGTATAGGTTGAGCTTTTCAGAGTGGGGTTTTATAGAAGTAATAAAAAATAAAATCGATCATTTAAGATTGACAAAGGGACTTAATGTACTTTTGGACAGTAGTAATTAGCTAATTAACGAATTAATAAATTAACGATCCGATAGCTATCGGATTATTTCATCGGTTCCATCCCCCATTGCGCCCATTCTTCTTTCGTAGGACCGTATACACCAATAACAGGCAGGTTAAGCATGCGCATTACAACAATCATTTCAGCCCTGTGATGTGCCTGGTGACGCACAAGGGTTGTAAGGGTTTGTCCGCGTTTCCACATTTCTCCATACATGTCATCAAGTAATTCGAGTTCTTTGTCTGTCCATTTGGCTTTTACGACATCTGTTAAAGAGCGGGCTCCTTTTTCGTATATGTCACAAAGCTCTTTTACGGATTCTCCATTATAATCCAGTTGTTCTCTGATGTCAACTTTCAATCCGACACGAAGCAACATTTCCTGCATGGTATGAATAAGATGCCAGCTTAAGAAACCCAATGAACGTACATTCGGATGGATTGTTTTTTTTAATGAGTCATCTTTAAGGTTCCTGAACAATTTCAGGGTGGCGCCGCTTTCGTATTCCCAGTCGCTTAAAAAATCGGAGATATGATGGTACATAATGGATGTTTTAACAAATATAAGAAATCACTTTATATTGATTTTGAAATTACAATTTTAGCATCCTCTTTCAGTTTTCCGAATAGTTCTTCTTCCATAGTATGAAATTCATTTTTATGGAATGATTTTATGAATTTTCCATTTTCTAAAAACATAATTTCATCGCAAATGTGAAATAGGGGATCGACAATATGAGAAGAAATGAAAATAGTTTTTCCTTTGTCGCGTAAAGCCAGTATAATTATCTCCAGAACTTTATTCGTTTCAAGGTCAAGACCGTTAAATGGTTCGTCGAAAAGATAAACCTGTCTGTCTTGTTTTAAAACAGCAAGCAAAGCAAGCTTTTTTTTCATTCCACTTGAATAGGTTTCAATGAGATTATCAAGTGGAAGTTTCATGTACTCCTGCAAAATGGATAAGTTAAAGCCTGTATTGCTTTGATGAAAAATTTTCAGGTACTCATTGCCTGTAATGCCTGAGTAGAAAAAATTATTTGTTTCCAGATAGCCTGAAGTTGCATGCGATATTTTTTCGTCGTTAAGTGTAATATTTCCGGAGTCCGGTTTAATTCCGCAGGACAAGGTATTGAAGAAAGTCGTTTTACCGGCTCCGTTAAAGCCGACAATTCCGTATAATTTACCAACGGTAAAATTAGCAGTGATTTTATCCAGAACAATTTTTTTTCCAAAACTGATGGTGACATTATTGAATTTAATCATTCAGGTAATAAATTAAATTTGATTTTGCTTTTTTGTAATAATAGATTGTCATCAACAAAGGTAATGGCAGGAGAAAAGGTAAAACAGAGCCAAGGATGACAAAAGATGACATAACATTGTTTGCTGAAGAATTCTGCAAGGGTCTGTATGTCCCATATTTCATGCTTATTGCAAACCATAAAAGAACTAATTGCATGAGCAGAAAAAGTGGAATCAACACATAATATTCAGGATTAAAGATAAAATTAATAATTAAAACGGGCAGGTATAATATAAGAAGAAGTTTAGAGTGCTGCATGAATTTTTTTCTAAGAAATAGCCTAACGTTTTGCCCGCTTTCCTTTAGCATATTGACAGGTTCACATTCATTGTAAAAAGACAGTATTGATACAGTAATCAACCAGCATATTACCAAAGGAAGAATTCTAAACCAACTTAGAGAAAGTGCTGCAATGTATAGTGGAAATAAAATGATGTACGATTTTCTAATGCCGCTTGTCCATTCGAAATTATAAGCCGGTATCAGCTGCGACAAATTTTTCATGTAAGTCTGCTTTTTAAAACTATAAGTAATATAGGGAAGACAAAACAACAAAACTAAAAATACAGGATACAAGTACCAGACGTCAGTAAAGAGTGCAGTAATGCTGAAGGGAATTGTCAATAAAGCATATTCTAAAAAAACTTCCTTCCTGAAATGTTCTACGTGTAAAAATAAAAAAAACTTATCTTTTCTATTTAGCTGAATAGTAAAACATAAAAGAAAAAGTAGTGCAATAAGATGAATGGAATATATCTCCATTGAAAAGATTCTGTAGGAAGCATAGCAAAGATAAATTATGGTGCCTAAAATCAAGGGCATATAAATGCCTATGCCTTTTAGGTTTCTTAATAGTTGGCGGTAGCGGATATAGAGTAAAACAGATTTCATTTGGGAAATAATATTAAGGTATCCTTTGTAATTCTTAGATACTTTTTGTTTTAATATTAAATGTAGGATTTTTAACACAGAAGACACTAAGGGCACAAAGATTCACAGAGGAAGAGGGAAAATGTAAGGTAGGGTTTAGCGTTATTTTTGAAGAAGCTAAGATAATGGTATAACGAATTAATAATTAGCCATTTCCATCAAGTTTTTTTGCACAACAATGAACAATTATTATGGATAAACTCCGGCTGCAAACAAGCGTATATTCCAAACAAAAACCTTAAATTTGACCTATTATTAAATACTATGAGTAATCAGACGATTGAATACCTTCCAATCCTAATACAATTCCTTGTAGCTCTGGGGTTTGTAGCAACTACAATGGTTGCAACACATTTGTTAGGGCCCAAAAGAAAATCTAAAATAAAGCTTGATGTATTTGAATGCGGAATTGAACCGCAAGGAAATGCACGCATTCCGTTTTCTATCAAATATTTTCTGGTAGCAATTCTTTTTGTATTGTTCGATGTAGAGGTAATATTTATGTATCCGTGGGCTGTAAATTTTAAAGAATTAGGTGTACAGGGTTTATTTGAAATGCTGTTCTTTATGGTCTTATTGCTTATAGGCTTTTTCTATATCATCAAAAAAGGGGCATTGAAGTGGGAATAAGCCTAAACAATTGAAATGAAAGAAATATTAAAATCATCTGAAGGTACTAACGTCGTTCAATCGCCGCCTGGCTATGAAGGTCCGGGATTTTTTGCAACGTCACTGGATAAAGCTGTTGGTCTTGCACGAAAGAATTCAATATGGCCTTTACCATTTGCAACATCCTGTTGCGGTATTGAATTCATGGCTACTATGGCTTCCACTTACGACTTTGCACGTTTTGGTGCTGAACGTTTGAGCTTTTCACCACGACAAGCAGATCTTTTAATGGTTATGGGAACCATAGCTAAAAAAATGGGTCCCGTTCTACGTCAGGTGTATGAGCAAATGGCAGAACCACGCTGGGTTCTATCCGTTGGAGCTTGTGCTTCAAGCGGAGGAATCTTTGACTCGTATTCTGTTTTACAAGGCATAGATCATATTATTCCAGTTGATGTTTACGTTCCGGGCTGTCCGCCGAGACCGGAACAAATTCTCGACGGCATCTTGAACATTCAGAAATTAATACATAATGAATCACTCCGCAGAAGAAATTCTCCGGAATACAAAGCATTACTTTCTTCTTACGGAATGGAATAATTAATTATCCAATTATCTGAATGAGCAAACCGGAAATAACACAAATTGCAGAAGCACTGAATGAAAAATTCGGAGAAGCCATCCTTTCTCAAGAGCAGGCTTATGATTTTCCTGTATTTATTGTGGACAAAAAGGAACTTTTGAATATCATGCGTTTTCTTTATGATGACGATAGATTTCAATTTCGATTCTTAACAACTCTTTGCGGAATTCATTTCCCCGATAAGGAAAAACCTTTTGCACTAATGGTACAAGTGCACAGTCTTGTATATAATGTCAGAATTCGTTTCAAAGCTTTCAGTAAAGCAGATGACTTACATTTCCCCTCACTAACACCGGTTTTTTCTGCAGCCAATTGGATGGAAAGAGAAGCCTTCGATTTTTATGGATTTCTTTTTGAAGGACATCCTAACCTGAAAAGAATATTGAATGTCGATGACATGGATTATTTTCCACTGAGAAAAGAATATCCTGTAGAAGATCTTACCCGTACCGATAAAGACGATACCATGTTTGGCCGTAAACCTGCAGGTTTTAAAAAACTTAATTGATTGAAAAGATAAATGGAATTAAGCACGGAAAAGGTACAGCAGGAACAAAAGAAACAGTATACAACACTGAATCTCGGTCCGACACATCCGGCAACCCATGGAATTTTTCAGAATGTACTTACCATGGATGGCGAAATCATTATCGATGCCGTTTCAACGATAGGGTACATTCATAGGGCATTCGAGAAAATTGCCGAGCATAAACCTTTCTACCAGGTTACTCCACTTACTGACAGATTGAATTACTGCTCATCGCCCATTAACAACCTTGGGTGGTTCATGACCGTTGAGAAACTCATTAAGGCGGAATTGCCGAAACGTGTTGAATACATGCGCGTCATCATCATGGAACTTTCTCGTCTTTCTGACCACATCATTTGCAATAGTGTAATTGGTGTTGATACCGGTGCCATGACCGTTTTCCTTTATGTGTTTCAATGGAGGGAAAAAATTTATG
>JAYURB010000584.1:0-5612 GCA_043756425.1 Bacteroidota bacterium | reverse complement strand
TGCGGTTTTATTAATCCTCTTCATCGCAGGAATATGTAGATATGATTTGCTGCTGATAATTTTGCCGATTGCTGTTAAAACAATTCCGGAAGTTATTTTCCTGAATGCCCTGGGAAAATTTTTCAATGAAAAATATCCAGCCTGGCTTATTTTATCAGCACAGCCCATGTATTGGCTATACATTTCTGCTGTAGGTGTTTTATTGCCTTTTGGAAAATTTAGGTGGAAGGGAAGGTCACTTAAATAATTCATCAAATCACCGACAAAGTTTATTAAACGATTCAACCGCAGACTGAAAACCAAGATTTGCTGCTTTTTGAATATCCTCACAAGCCTTTTGCTTATTACCGGTATCGTAAAACATCATTCCTCTGTAATAATATGGCCTTGCAAAATCAGGCTGAATTTCAATTGCTTTATTAAAGTCTTTTAATGCTTCATCATTTTTTTGCAAATTCCTATACGTGACAGCCCTGTTATTATACGCTTCAGCATAATTGGGATTTAACTGAATAGCCACATTGAAATTTTCCAGTGCTTCAGGGAATCTATTATTTTTTTTATAAAGAACGCCGCGGTTATGGTGTGCAATGGCATTATCCGGTTGGTATTGCAAGGCTTTATTATAATCACTTAAGGCCTCTTCAAATTTATTGGCATCTGTATATAAGATAGCCCGCATACTATATCCTCTTGCAAATGTTGGATTGATTTCAATCGTTTTGCTGAAATCCTTCATTGCTTCTGCATAATTTTTTAATTTATAATATGCTTGTCCCCTGTTATAATAAGGGTGTGTATCTTTCAATTCAATTGCACGGTTATAATCAGGAATTGCTTTTTCATATTCCTTCTGAAAAAAGTAAGCATCACCTCTTGAATTGTATGGAAATGGATTGTCTTTGAACTTTTCAATAGCATCGCCCCATAGTGTAAAATCATTTTCCCAGATTTTGCAGCGTTGTGTAGTTGTATAAAAGCAGTATAATGAAAAAATCGATAATGCCGCTACTGAAGGAACTTTCCAGGCTTTATATTTCCCTGATTTATCTTCTATTGTTTTATTTACTATTCGTGCGAGAATAAAAAATAGTCCAATGTATGGAAGGTATGAATATCTTTCGGCAATAATTATATTTCCAACCGGGAGAAGCTGCAAAACCAAAACAATAGTAACAATAAAAAATCCAAAGCCGAAGATTACATCTTTTCCATACCGTTTAGATTTATAAATTAAAAAGGCCAAAGCAGGGACAATCAAAGCTGACAGATAGTAAAGGGTAGGAAGTGATCCACCCACTTTAACAGGCAACGGATAATGAGGAGATAAATTAAAGGGCGCAATAGCTTTCCACAAGTACATTACTATTCCATAGCAGGCAAATAAAATCTTATCGCCTAAATTTACAGTGAGCATGCTTAAATCATCCGTTGCATTAGCCGACCGTTGAGCAAGAATGGCAAGGTATCCGAATATCCCTGCAATCAGGAAAAAAGGAATCTTTTCAACTATAGTCTGTCTGTTAATCTTTCTTCCCTGAAAATAATCAATAATAAATAGCAAAACAGGGAAACTTACAGCCATTCCTTTAGAGAGTGCTGAAGCAATAAACAGAATAAGCACAAGAAAATAATGCTGCCGCTTTTTCTTCTCATCTTTCAGATATTTAACATACATGCATACTGCTGCAAGATAAAAGAAGGCATAAAGAACATCTTTCCTTTCTGAAATCCAAGCCACCGATTCCACGTGCATGGGATGGATGCCAAATAATAGGGCTGTTATGAAAGCTGTCCACTGTTGTTTGGTTAATAACCAGACAAAATAAATGACAAGCAAAATATTCAGCAAATGAAAAAGAAGATTTGTGAAATGATAATACCATGGATCTAACTTGAACAGGTTATATTCAATGGAATAACTGAGCATGGTTAGCGGATGGTAATTTCCGGTTACAAATCCTGTAAATAAACTTTTAAGGGTACCGCCAACACTGTCGCCGTGAAGGGCTTTAACAACAGGATTGTCTAAAACGTAGGTGTTATCATCCCAGGACGATAAAAATTTATTGTTTAAAGAATTATAAAAGGCTGCAAAGCTTATTACAATAAGAAGTGCTATTAACCACCTGTTGAAATTAACAGGTATAGTTTTCTTAGCATTTGGAATTTTATTTTTTTTTTTTTTTTGATTCATAAATTATGGTTAAAGATGAATAAAAATTGAGAATTGCCAAAATTAATTCAAATCTTCTTTGGATGGGCTTTTCATTCCAAAAATCAACAATTCGGAATTTGTTGAACCTGATTTTGCTTTTCAATTGTCCTTAGCACCGCTACATAACAATTGATTTAATTATATTATCTTGTGTGTGAATCTAAAAAAAGGAATAATGAAGACTGTTTTTCTATTCTTTTTACTATTTAACTTATGTTACTCAATAGAGGCTCAGGAAAATGTATTTAAAACTAATTCCGAAAGGGACATTAGATTTTTTGTTCGAAATATATGTGAGGAATTTGATCGGATTGTCATTTGTAATGGCGACAGTTCTTCAAGCATTCATCCTACATTTGGAGTTTTTGGATGTAATTCACCACTAACTTTCAGCCAAATTGATTCATTGTTATTGTTTAATAATGTAAAGTATTTTGATATTGAATTATATGGATATCTACCTATTAATTCGAAATTACTTTGTCTTGGAAATGATAGTTTGATATTGACTTATAACTTAAATTATTTGGGAGGTTCTGGGTGCGATTCTCCTTATGTTTCGGCATTTGATACGATTTTTACAGATAGTATCGTGGGCTTAAATGTTGTAAATAATAAGTTGATATATATTAGAGGGACAAGTTTTACTAATAATATTTTTCAAGTTTATGGAAATAATTTTTCTATCCATATAAATGCGACTCCAAAACTTATTTCAAATTATACAGTGATAGGGGTCAATCAAAATAATGAGACAGAGATGTTTTTTATAGATTTTGCAAATCAACAAATTATAAAGGATACAGTTCTTTCACCACAAATGATAAATCCTGTTGTAGTTCTAAATAGTGGTAACAAAATATATATTGTTTCTTGTCCGGGGGATTCAATTGTTAATTTAATGACATACGATTATCTTTTAAATACAGCCATTGTTGAGACGATTTATATCGGTTCGGGAATAAATGTAGCTGCATTTTCCAATCAAAAATTTTATTTTCAACCTGAGTTGGATACAAGTGTAAATCATTACGATAGGCAGATATTGGCATTCGATTTCCCAACACATGTAAATACGGCCTATTCAATAAATAAGCGATTGAAAGAATTATCAAATCCGGCAGGTGGTGGTTCTTATTATCCATATTTAGCTGCAGTAGAAGATACCACTGTTCCTAATAAAATATTTCTTTACGATTCATTTAATTTCCAATACTACGATACATTAATTACAGACTTGAATCCCAAATTCATCCTTAGTGATTTTCGCTGTCCTGTAAAGGTTGCCGAATACGATGACTCGCAGGTAGAATGGAAATTATTTCCAAATCCTTCTGAAAGTGAATTTAAACTTATTGCTTCCGGGCTAATTTGCGGACGAGACTATAAGGTGGACATAGTGGACATTACAGGCTTTGTAAAATTTGAAACAACAGTTCATGCAAAAATGACTGTAATTTTACCGACCGGACAATATTCTCCCGGTGTTTATTTTGTTCGAATACATTCCTTAAAAGGATTAATAATTCAAAAAGTTGTTAAATTGTAAAATGGTCAATTCCAGGGTCTTTTTTTTCAATGTTATTAAACCACACGCATGCCAAGGCTAGCGAAGTTTCGAAACAAAAAAATAATCTGTAAATTTATTTCAGTTTTAATAAAAGAACCGTCTTAAAAGCAGTTGTCATGTTGAATAGATAAAATAATCTTTGATTATTTAAAAAACCATCTTGCTATGGCTTGTAAGGATGGTTCGTGCGGCAGGGTGAGAGGGAAAACTGTACGGACATCTGGCGCAAGCCATTTATTTTATACATTCCAATTGATTCCACGTTATCGAATTTGCCGGACTCTTTACTAAAGGGAGCCCCGGGGCAGAGCATCATTTCTCAGGCGCCCTTCGGACTTGTATTGTGCAAAGCTTTCTAAACTGAAATTAAAATCCTAAATCCTATTCGTTTGCAGTTTAAATTGTTAATCATTTAACCCCTTCTCATTCAATATCTTTTTAAAATTGAACATTTTGCTCATAACTTTACTAAACAGAAGGTTCTACTTTTTTTATCTTTACAGCCCATGCCAAGTTTTTCCCACCTCCACGTTCACACCCAATTTTCTCTCCTCGACGGAGCTGCAGATATATCCGGTCTTTATAAAAAAGCTGTCAACGATAAAATGCCTGCCATTGCAATTACCGATCACGGTAATATGTTCGGTGTTTTTAAATTTGTCGCTGAATCGTATAAACACAATAAAGAAGGCCAGGTCATTAAGCCTATTGTCGGATGTGAATTTTATATAGTTGAAAACAGACATAAGCAGCAATTTACCAAAGACGACAAAGACAAACGTTATCACCAGCTTTTACTGGCTAAAGATCCTGAAGGATATAAAAATCTTGTAAAACTTTGTTCGCTTGGTTATGTTGAAGGCTTGTATGGTAAATATCCCCGCATTGATAGAGAACTCGTTCTTCAATATCACAAAGGGCTCATTGCAACTACATGCTGTCTTGGAGCTTCTGTTCCTCGAACTATTTTACGTTCAGGAGAAGATGAAGGGGAGAAGGAATTCAAGTGGTGGCTCGATCTTTTCGGTGAAGATTATTATATTGAATTGCAACGACACGGCATAGCCGATCAGGATAAGGTGAATGACATCCTTTTAAAATGGGCTGTTAAATACAATGTAAAAGTTATCGCTTCCAACGATTCGCATTACATAGACCAGCAAAATTATAATGCTCACGACATTCTTCTTTGTATAAACACAGGCGAAAAACAAAGCACGCCTACTATGAAGGAATTTGCCGACGACGATATTTCAATGAAGGGAAAACGTTTTGCTTTTTTCAACGATCAGTTTTATTTTAAATCAACAGAAGAGATGAGTGCTCTCTTCAAAGATATTCCTGAGGCAATTGACAATACAAACGATATTGTCTCTAAGATTCAGCCCTTAAAACTTAAGCAGGACATTCTCCTTCCTCATTTTAAAGTTCCGGAAGAATTTGCTTCTCAGGATGATTATCTTTTTCATCTCACCATGATAGGTGCCAAAGAGCGATACAAGGAAATCGCTCCTGAAATTGAAGAAAGAATTAAGTTTGAATTGTTCACCATTAAGACGATGGGATTCGCAGGATATTTCCTCATCGTTGCCGATTTCATTCGTGCAGGACGCGACCTTGGTGTTTTTGTAGGACCGGGTCGTGGTTCAGCGGCAGGTTCTGCAGTTGCTTATTGTATTGGAATTACGAATATCGATCCTATAAAATATAATTTACTGTTTGAAAGGTTCCTGAATCCCGACAGGAAGAGCATGCCCGATATTGATACGGATTTCGACGATACAGGCAGACAAAAAGTAATTGATTACGTCGTTGAAAAATATG
>JAYURB010000583.1:0-2447 GCA_043756425.1 Bacteroidota bacterium | reverse complement strand
TAAATTAAAACAAGAGTTGAATGAAAATTGGAAATTTAATTCTGATACAATTTACTACAAAACTAATTTTAATTTTTTGAGTCGATTTGATTCAATTTATAAATTTTGTCTGTATAATTTAACGAAGGAGAATATAATTGAAATGTTTGGCAAACCAACTATAGATGGTAAAGATAATTTTCAATATTTAGCTTCAAAACCATGCAAATTACAACATAAAAATCTCAGTAGTACAGAATGTAGATACATAAGGTTTTTTGTTGACGAATCTAAAAACCTAGTTAAGTCAGACATCTATATTTTAATCGGAACATCTCAAAAATGAGATAATCATTCCCCTATGCCCACCATCATAGCCCCCTCCATCCTCTCCGCCGACTTTGCAAATTTGCAGAGCGAAATTGAAATGATTAATCGCAGTGAAGCCGACTGGTTTCATGTGGATGTAATGGATGGTGTTTTTGTTCCGAATATTTCTTTTGGTTTCCCTGTTATTAAAGCCATAAAAAAATATGCTAAGAAACCACTCGACGTTCATTTGATGATTGTGAGGCCGGAAAATTATATTCAACAATTTAAAGATGCGGGAGCAGATTCACTTAGTATTCATTTTGAAGCCAGCGTGCATCTTCACAGGAGCATTCAACTAATCAAGCAGGTAGGAATGAAGGTTGGTGTTGCTATCAATCCGCATACTCCTGTAATTATGCTTGAACCGATAATCGGAGAAATTGACCTGGTTTGTCTCATGAGTGTAAATCCGGGTTTTGGCGGACAAAAATTTATTGAACAAACCTATGCGCGGGTTTCTGAACTAAAAGAAATAATTGTGCGGAACAAAGCCAATGTAAAAATTGAAATTGACGGCGGTGTTGATCTGGAGAATGCTTCCAGGCTTTTAAAAACAGGCGCTGATGTTTTAGTTGCCGGCAATACAGTATTTTCTTCTAAGGATCCGGTAGCTACAATAGCAAAGCTAAAATCATTCTGATTTTCCTTCTGAATAACCTCTGAGGTATTCAAATCGGGGTGTGAGTTTTCCATTAATCAAAATAGATGCTCGTTCGATAATTCCATTATTGTCATCGACAAAAAGAGCCGGAAAAACTCTTTCAATCAGATGTTTTCCAAAACCGTCGGAAGCATCACGCGGTAGTTCACACGGAAGATTATCGACGGCCATAACTGTAATCGATGATTTGTCAAAAGAATTTGCTTCTTTACCTGACATTGGATCGTAACCATAAAACTTATCTTCAATAGTGCTAACTCTCTCTGTTGAGGGAATGCTTCCGTTTATATCACAGGTTACATCAGCTATTACACTTATGCGAAAGTCGGGATCGCGCATCCTCTCTTTGGTAAACATGATATCTGCCTGAGGATCCCAGTACGTGCAATGAATCAATAGATCGGTAACAGATGCAAAAGTACCGGGATCACTGAAAGTGCACCGGTAAGATTGCGGATGGTGATGGAAATCAAAACTGCTGAAGGGCGAATTATCTTTTGATCTAAAATAATCCTCTGAATGCAATTGAGCATAAACCGGTTCGCGAAAAGTATAATTCATAAATTCATAAGGAGTAACCTTCCGTAGATCCATGGCACCCATTGTTTCACACGCTCCGTTAGCAACTCTTCCGCTTCCGGTTACGATGATTTTAATATTAGGGAGATTTGCTTTAGCCAGTTCTGCGAACAATTCTTTTTTATCGTGGCAAAGCTGAGCAGGTTTTAAGTCAAACATTTTATATTTTAAACCATAGGCCATAATACCATTGTAAGCACCAACAATGCCTGCATATCTGCCAAAACCTATAACCCTGTTACCATCTTTATCGACGAGGCTTTCATAATCGATCATGGTTATTTTATTCTTGATTAATTCCAGAAAAAGTTTCTGATTGTGTTTTTGCTTTTTTATAGTATGAGAAAAAAACACATACTTTTTTCCGGGAATGAGATCCTTTGCCGGCACTTCTTTTATTCCCAAAAGGATTTCGCAATCGCTGACATCTTCCTTTAAAGTCAATCCTTCTTTGCTATACTCTTCATCCGTGAAAGCCCTCCATGGACTTGGCTGAATAATAAGTTCCACATTCGGGAAATCTGTTAAAACTTGTTTGCACTGAGATGGCGTTAACGGACTTCGCTTATCGTGTGGGACCTTTCCTTCGCGAATTATAGCAACCTTGATTTTATTCATTTTGCGAAGATATTATTTAGTTTTGAGTCTGCCTATGGCTTATTATTACAATGAAAAGTGCGTTTAAAACAATTTTCGTTGAGAAATTGGTAGTGTGTGAGATTTAAGAATAACGATAAGGTTTTATTCAGAAGTAAGTGGCATTAGATTTTGTTTAAATAATTTTGATAATCGTACTATCCAATTAATGAAGGCGTATTTCGCCCCGGGGCTTAAATGAAAATCAAAAAGTCTAAAG
>JAYURB010000582.1:0-2450 GCA_043756425.1 Bacteroidota bacterium | reverse complement strand
TCACCGAAATCAAGATAATCTAAATAGTGTGTTTTATAATATCGGAATTGGAAGGTAGAATCAGTAATATTTCCATTAGCATCCTTTGGTGCTTCCGGTATTTCAGGTTCCTGCATGGTGCGAATAATTTTTGCCATGAAGGTATTCGGGTAATCGTGAATTATTTTTAAACGATATTCTTTTACTTCTTTGTCTGCTTCACCCATTTTTTTCTTTAGCATGGCTGCAGAATCCTTATTGTCTTTGTAAATATCCATGCGGTTTTTCAACAACTGACTTTCTGTAGTCTTTGCAATAATGAAGCGTTGGTGATCGTTGAATAATTTATTTTCTATTGATCCGGTTACCTTCATACTTGTTATGTAATTGATGGTATCGGTTTCTACAGTGAATTTTTCATTATTGACGATGATTTCAAAATATGTTTTTCCGGGAAGTACAATTAGGTAAATACCTCCGGGAAGAGTATCTCTCCCTTTAAAAGTTGCCCAGCCATTTGCATCAAGTTTAACAGTGTCACGCACGTATTGTTTTTCACCGTAATGGTTACCAAGGTAGATGGCTGAATCACGTAAGCCATTAATATGCACCTTTATTTCATATCCGCCGGATGCAGAAGCGCTATTTAAAAAGAGAGAAAAAATTGTGAAACAAGAAAGAAGAAAGCAATGCAGTTTGTTATTATTTTTCATAGTTGATGGTGTGGGCTAATTGTTTTTAGTGGCGCTAATTTAAGATTGAAGTATGAAGTATTGATAAAGTGAAGGGGTTTTTAAGTTAATGATATTAACATTTATTAATAATTATCTGGCAATAGTGTTAATTACCCTAAAAATGGCATAAAACTGTGCCTAAAAAGTTCCCTTTTTCGATCTAATAAATTATTAAATCAATCAATCACAGGTTTCCACGAAGAGATTGTTCTCTTTCAATGGCTTCAAAAAGTGCTTTGAAATTACCTTTGCCAAAAGATTTTGCACCTTTTCGCTGTATAATTTCGAAAAATAGGGTAGGCCTGTCTTCTACCGGTTTAGTAAAGATTTGCAACAAATAACCTTCTTCGTCGCGATCAACTAAAATACCCAGGTTCTTAAGCATGGAAACTTCTTCATCGATTTTGCCTACTCTTTTTTCCAGATCATCATAATAATTGGAAGGAACCCTTAAAAAATCTATTCCTCTTCGCTGTAATTCGGTAACAGTCTTAACAACATCATTAGTTAAAAGGGCAATATGCTGCACACCGGCACCGCGGTAAAATTCAAGGTATTCATCGATTTGAGATTTCTTTTTGCCTTCAGCGGGTTCGTTGATAGGAAATTTGACAAAACCATTTCCATTGGAAACAACCTTGCTCATTAAAGCAGAATATTCTGTAGAAATATCTTTATCGTCGAAGGTGATAATCATTTTAAAGCCCATTACGTCTTCGTAAAATTTCACCCACTCATTCATTTTTCCCAACTCAACATTGCCGACACAATGATCGATTACCTCTAGTCCCGTGCTTTCAATTTTCAGGGAAGATTTTGCAGGCTGATAACCCGGCATAAAAACACCTTTGTAATTTTTTCTTTCTACAAAGGTGTGAATGGTATCGCCATAAGTATGAATGCTTGAAATTTTTACTTCCCCTAATTCATCTTTAAGGGTAGTTGGTTGCGTATGCGCTTTTGCGCCGCGCGACATGGTTTCATAAAAAGATTTTTCTGCATCATCAACCAATAAAGCCAGGACTTTCACGCCGTCGCTGTGCTTCATTACATGCTTATTGATTTCAGAATCCGGTATGAAAGAAGTTGTAAATACAAAACGAATCTTGCCTTGTTTTAATACATAGGAAGCGCGATCGCGCACGCCTGTTTCAGGACCGGCATATGCTATCAATTCAAAGCCAAAAGCATTTTGATAAAAATATGCTGCCTGTTTTGCATTGCCAACCCAGAATTCAACATGATCAGTCCCCAGAAGAGGTAAAAAGTCTTGTGCCATTTTATTCGTTTTTAGATTTTGCGATTCGGTTTTCTAAATGCAAAAGTCGCATTTTTCCTGCTAAAAACCAATAATCATTTTTTACGCGGAGCCTGCAAACCTCTTTGTTTAGACATTTGTTCAAGCCTTTGCTGAAAGGATGATTTCTTTACCGGTTTCTTTTTATTTTCCTGAATCTGTGCATGAATCTTATCTTCATCAATAAACGCTTTAAAGAGATACTGCTGTCCAAATCCCATCATGTTGGAAAGAAAATAGTAGTAACTTAAACCGGCAGAATAGTTATTGAAGAAACCAAGAAACATAATAGGCATAAGATACATCATCCATTTCATCTGTGGATTAGTGGCAGTTGTCATCTGCATATTAACCTTTGTATAGATAAGGGTGGACACTGTCATTAACAAGGTAAATAAACTAACATGGCTGCCGTAGAATGGTATTTTAAAGCCCAGGTC
>JAYURB010000581.1:0-5623 GCA_043756425.1 Bacteroidota bacterium | reverse complement strand
ATTTGCCGTTGAAATTGAATTTCCGTATAAAGAACCAATTAAAGTATTTTCGCTACCTGAAACATTGCTTCCGGCATTTAATCCACAAAGTAAATTATCTGCACCAGGTGCGCATAAAATTAATGTACCATCATATCGATAACCCTCTTTTGCAGGAATTTTGCAACTATTTGTCAATAATAAATCTTCAACACCATTAGAAAAATAGGTTTGTAAACCACTACCTAATACTTCTTAGAAAATTTCAAAATTGTATATATCTTCAAAAAGACACATCAAATACAAAGTTCTAAATACTACCTTTACCCCCATGATAGCCATAGGAAAAGCCCTCGTCTCTGAAGATGTAATTGAAAAACAATTTGTGTGTGACCTGAATGCATGCAAAGGAGCTTGCTGTGTGAAAGGCGATTATGGTGCGCCTTTGGAGAAAGAGGAATTGCCAATCATGGATGAGATCTATGAAAAGGTAAAACCCTACTTAAGAGAAGAAGGAATTAAAGCCATTGAAAAGCAGGGGAAATATCTTTTGTATGAAAAAAAAGAATGGGTAACACCCCTGGTGAAAGGAAAAGAATGCGCATATACAGTTTTTGAAAAAGGTATTGCCAAATGCGGCATTGAAAAAGCGTATTACGAAGGGAAAATTGAATGGAAGAAACCTATTTCCTGTCACCTATACCCTATTCGCATTACCAAACAAAAAAATGGCATGGAAGCCGTTAACTACGACAAATGGAACATTTGTAATCCGGCTTGTAAATTAGGCGATAGTCTTAAAGTGCCTGTTTTTAAATTTTTAAAGGATTCGCTGATTCGTCAATACGGTGAAGACTGGTATAAACAACTGGAAATTGCTGCTGATCTTTTGAGTAAAGAAGTAAAAAGTAAATAAGGAATTTCATTAATCCATTTTCTTCTGTTTTTTACTGATTCTTACCCTGTAAATTGTTTTATAATTTGAAGCACTTTTGAATAAAAATTTATCACCAGCCTTTTATTTTTTTTTGTTTTTGCTACCAACTTCATTTTCAATTCCCCTGTTCCATTTTCACCTTTAATGTCTTTCCGATTGATTTCTGCAAGTACGAGTTTTAAACAAATTGTGTTAAGAACACTGCAATGCCTTATACAGCAAGGGTTATGGAAACTGAAACCTATTTTTAAACATTTGGCAGTGTATAATTGTCCAAAAATATTCTGAATAAGTCTTGCATATCGTTTTTAAAAAAAGAATTTTTGTTCACCGTATCAGAAAGCTCTGAAAAGGTAATTCAACGTATAATTTAAAGAAAAGAATAAATATCTTTTCATAAGGCATAAAGCTCTAGCTTTAGCCATATGCAGAGAGGAGGAATCGTCACCCCTAATCAAAACGTAACACACACACTAAACACTACATAATACCACTAAACCACCTTTTATATGCAGAAAGAACTTCTTTTAGAAGAAAATAAAGACCGCTTCGTATTGTTTCCTATTAAATACCCGAAAATCTGGGAAATGTATAAAAAAGCTGAACAGAGTTTCTGGACAGCAGAAGAAGTTGATTTACAAACAGACTTAAAAGACTGGACTCGTCTCAACGACGGTGAACGTCACTTTATTAAACATGTACTGGCTTTCTTTGCAGCCAGTGATGGAATTGTAAACGAAAACCTGGCTATCAATTTCATGCGTGAAGTGCAGCTTCCGGAAGCACGTTGTTTTTATGGCTTTCAGATAATGATGGAAAACATCCATTCAGAGATGTATTCATTATTAATTGATACCTATATTAAAGACCCGGCTGAAAAAACTCATCTATTACACGCCATTGATACTGTTCCTTGCGTAACTAAAAAAGCTGAGTGGGCATTGCGCTGGATAGGCAATGGAACTTTCGCTGAAAGGCTTATCGCTTTTGCTGCTGTTGAAGGAATTTTCTTCAGCGGTTCATTCTGCTCTATTTTCTGGCTTAAAAAGCGCGGATTGATGCCGGGACTAAGTACCTCCAATGAATTCATTTCCCGTGATGAAGGCATGCATTGTGATTTCGCTTGTCTGTTATACGATATGCTCGACCATAAACTTCCTAAAGAGCAGGTTGTTTCTATCATTCGTGATGCAGTAGCTTGCGAGCATGAATTTGTAACGGATGCTCTTCCGGTTTCTCTCATAGGCATGAATTCAAAAATGATGTGCCAGTATATAGAATTTGTTGCCGATCGATTATTGGTTTCCTTAGGCTGCAATAAAATTTATAATAGCACAAATCCGTTTGACTTCATGGAAATGATTTCTCTCCAGGGAAAAACTAACTTCTTTGAGAAAAGAGTAAGCGAATACAAAAAGGCTTCTGTCGGACAGCAACAATCCGAAAATGTTTTCAAACTAGACGAAGACTTTTAATTATTTGATAATTGAATAATAAGTTCACCACCACAAAAATCGTTTTTCAATGTTTGTATTAAAAAGAGACGGACGCAAAGAAGCTGTTAAATTTGACAAAGTAACAGCACGTATTCAAAAACTTGCTTATGGACTTTCAGAGCATGTCGACACTTTTGCTGTGGCGCAAAAAGTTATTGAAGGGATTTTCGATGGTGTAACCACTTCACAACTCGATAATCTCGCTGCTGAGATTGCAGCTTCCATGACGACTCGTCATCCGGATTTTGCATTGCTTGCTGCCCGTATTGCTGTGAGTAACCTGCATAAAAACACAAAAAAGTCTTTCAGCGCTGTTATGAAAGATATGTATGAATATATCGATGATCATACTGGAAAGAAAGCCCCGCTTTTATCCGACGATGTTTTCGAAATCATCTGGAAAAACCGTGATGTTTTAGATTCGACAATTATTTATGACAGAGATTTTGGCTACGATTATTTTGGATTTAAAACACTTGAAAAATCCTACCTGTTGAAAATCAACGGCCAGATTGCCGAACGTCCGCAGCATATGATTATGCGTGTGGCTATTGGCATTCATAAAGAAGATATAGAAGCTGCTATTGAGACATACAACCTCATGAGCGAGCGCTGGTTTACACATGCCACTCCTACCCTTTTCAATGCCGGCAGTCCGAAGCCGCAATTAAGTTCCTGCTTCCTTTTACAAATGAAAGACGACAGTATCGATGGCATCTACGATACATTGAAAAACTGTGCAAAGATATCTCAATCTGCCGGTGGCATTGGTCTTAGCATTCATAACATACGCGCTACAGGCTCTTACATTCGCGGAACCAATGGAACTTCGAATGGCATCGTACCGATGCTTCGTGTATTCAACGACACTGCACGCTATGTCGATCAGGGCGGTGGAAAAAGAAAAGGGTCTTTTGCTATCTATCTCGAACCGTGGCATGCCGATATCTTTGATTTTCTTGAACTAAAGAAAAATCACGGTAAAGAAGAAAATCGTGCACGTGATTTATTTTATGCCCTTTGGATACCGGATCTTTTCATGGAACGCGTGGAAGCAGACGGCGAATGGAGTCTTTTCTGTCCGAATGAAGCACCCGGATTGTGTGATACTTATGGAGACAAATTCCGCGATCTATACCTGAAATACGAAAGTGAAGGGCGCCAGCGCAAAACAGTTAAAGCACAAGAGCTGTGGTTTGCCATTATGGAATCGCAGATTGAAACCGGAACTCCATATATGCTCTACAAAGATGCATGCAATGAAAAAAGTAATCAGAAAAATTTAGGGACCATAAAGAGTTCAAACCTCTGCACAGAAATCATGGAATACACAGCAGCCGATGAAATCGCTGTTTGCAACCTGGCTTCCATTGCTCTGCCGCGTTTTGTAATCAATGGAAAATTTGATCATCAGCGATTGTTTGAAATCACTTATGTGGTTACTAAAAACCTGAACAAGGTTATAGACGTCAATTACTACCCTGTTGAAGAAGCGCGTCGCAGCAATATGCGTCACCGTCCAATTGGAATCGGTGTACAAGGATTGGCCGATGCTTTCATCCTTCTTCGCATGCCATTCGAAAGTGATGAAGCACGTGAACTCAATCGTGAAATACACGAAACGATTTATTATGCAGCTATGACTGCCTCTAAAGATCTTGCAAAAGTTAACGGAGCTTATGAGACGTACAGTGGCTCACCTGTATCACAAGGAACATTCCAATACGACATGTGGAATGTTACACCGGGAAACCGCTGGGAGTGGGATGTGTTGAAAGAAGAAGTTAAAAAATATGGTGTTAGAAATTCTCTGCTTCTTGCTCCAATGCCAACAGCAAGTACTTCACAAATCCTTGGAAACAACGAATGTTTCGAACCTTATACTTCGAATATTTATTCCCGCCGCGTATTAAGCGGAGAGTTTCCTATCGTTAACAAACATCTTTTAAAAGACCTGGTGAAACTTGATTTATGGAATGAGTCGATGAAAAATAAAATTATCGCTGCCAACGGTTCCGTACAAAACATAGAAGAAATTCCTCAGGATCTAAAAGAAATTTACAAGACGGTTTGGGAAATAAAACAGCGTACTATTATTGATATGGCGGCCGACCGCGGTGCTTACATTTGCCAAAGCCAGTCGCTGAATCTTTTCATCCAGGATGCCAACTTTGCAAAACTTACTTCCATGCATTTCTACGCCTGGAAGAAAGGACTAAAAACCGGCATGTATTATCTGCGTACGAAATCAGCTGCCGACGCAGTTAAGTTCACAATCGATCAAAGCTACCTTAAACAAGCACAGGAATCTGCTGCTATCAGTAATGCAACATTAACTGCTATCAGCAAAGAAGAAGCCTTTGCACAAATGGCCTGCTCACTCGACGATCCTGAGTCGTGTGAAGCATGTGGAAGTTGATATTTGTTTTTGATAATAATAGCCCTCTTGTTTTATTTACAAGGGGGTTTTTTTTTAATAAAAGAACCGACATATATGCTGTTGTCGTGCTGTATAGGAAAAATAACCTTTGACTATTTAAAAAAGCATCATTGTTATTGACTGTAATAATGGTCTGTATGGCAGGGTAAGAGGGAAAACCGTACGAACATCAGGCGCAAGCCCTTTTATTTCATAGTTACTGCTTGATTGCAGGCTATTCAACATGCTGGTCTCTTTACTTTTAATGAGCCCAAGGGCAGAATATAAATTCTCACGCGCCCAAAGGATTTGTATTGTGTAATTTTTCCCGAGCTGAAAATGAAACCCCAAAAACCTAATCGTTATACGTAAGCCTTTCGCTCCGAAGATTCTTTCATAATTAATTTCAAATTTATTATCTTTGGACTATGACATCTCAACAGCTAAAACACGAGTTAATTTCATGGCTGACCCAATTAAAGGACAAGAAGCTATTAAAGTCAATTGCTTCCATAAAAGATTCTGTTGAATCAGGCGATTGGTATTCTGAACTTTCTTCAAAACAAAAAAAATCGATGGAACGAGGAATACGCAATCATAAAAAGGGAAATACTTTGACCAGTAAAGAATTCTGGCAACGGTATGAGAAATAAAATTGAGGTAATTTGGTCCCTTGAATCTGCTAAAAGAACGGAAGAAATCGTAAAATATATTTCAGAAAATTGGGCAGATAAAGAAGTATTAAATTTTTTAACTGACTTAAAATCTTTTGAAGAGATAGTTTCATATTTT
>JAYURB010000580.1:0-2452 GCA_043756425.1 Bacteroidota bacterium | reverse complement strand
AGGAACTATTGGCTTCCATCCTGCTGCTCTTGTCTGGCATCTGCGAAGAAACTCTTTAAAAGCTTACTGGAAACAACAAAAAGGTTATGGAAAGGCCGAAGCTTTGCTTGAAGCAAAATGGCCTGAAAAATATAATAGTTTCGGCCACATTACATGGGCCGGAAGAATTTATGGTAATGGTTTTACCATACCAATTAAACTACAGAAGGATAAAGTATTTCACGGCACATGGGGTACATCCTTATTCCAGTCAGTCTATCAACCTGCAGGGAGTCTTATAACTTCAATTCCTCTTATGCCTGAATGGTATTTGTTTTCTGCTTTATTAGCCGTTCTCGGATTATTCAGCTTTTTATGGAAGCCTATGTTACTTTTCATCCCTGTATTTTTGTTTTCTTTAACTGTTATTTTTATTCAGGCATTTCTAAGCGCGAAAAGAAATTCATCGCTGCTGTACAATCAAAAGAAATTAATAAAGTACAGATTTTTGATTATCCTTTTACATACAATTCAACCTATAGCCCGTTTGTACGGACGATTTACCAATGGACTTACTCCTTTACGTAAAAGAGGAATACGATTAAATTTAAAGAATGTATTTAATATTAATCCTAAGACATATACCTATTGGTCTGAAGAATGGAAGTCGGCTGAAGAATGGCTGACCTATATAGAGAAAAATCTCAAATCACTCAGGACACGAGTTAAAAGAGGAGACGAATTCGAGGCATGGGACCTTCAGGTTAGCAATGGCTTATTCGCCAAGAGTCGTTGTTTACTAACCATAGAAGAGCATGGAATGGGTAAGCAATTTCTTAAGTTAAAATGCAAACCGGCTCCATCGCTTTCGGGTTTTATTATTCCCATCGCACTTTCAATACTTTGCTTCATTACACTGTTTAACGGAGAGTATATCATTGGTATTTTTACCGGTTCAATTGGATTCTTAATTGGAATCAATTTATTTTTATCAACCTCTCGTGCCATGAATAATATACGACAGGCATTTATGAATGTATCTGTATTAATAGAATCAGAAAAAATAATAAAAACGGTATTGCCCAAAAATGACATTGAGACTTTAACTGAAACTCAAGTAAGTCCATCAGAAATTTTACATTTATCAAAAATGGATATTGAACAAATTCATTGATGCCGGAAACTTATTTCTTAGCTAACTAAAATTAAACTGCATTCAATATCCTTCTTCCCAGCATGCTTATGAAAAGATTAAACATTGTTGTTGTTGGCACCTTAGCTTCTGATCCCTATGCAGGAATGGCTTGGATGCACATGCAAATTGTCTTAGGCCTTCATAACCTTGGACATAACGTTTATTATTTTGAAATAACTTCTACCTGGCCTTATAATCCAATTTTACAAACGCGGGTAAACAATTCGAATTATGCCGTACCTTACCTGAAAGAAATTTTTTCGGGATTTGGTATTGAAAACAGGTGGGCCTATAGATGCAGTTTTTCTGATAAAGAATGGCATGGGCTAAGCCGGACAAAAGCAGAAGACTTACTCGCTCATGCTGATCTGGTATTTAACATTTCAGGTTCCTCGCGTTTTGCCAATGAAGGATTAAAAGTAGGAAGGCTTGTTTATTATAGTACTGACCCTGTTTACCATGAAATTAAATATTCACAGGGTGATGTGGATGTAAAAAGTTATATTGAAGAACACGATGATTTTGTAACCTATGGCGAGAATATAGGAAACCCTGATTGTCCAATACCACCTTTACCGGGTCTTCGAGCTAAAACAAGACAGCCTGTAGTTTTAGAATTGTGGAAAAGCGGAGAACCAACAAAAAAAGAATTTACCACTGTTGGAAACTGGAAACAATCAGGGCGTGATCTGGAATTCAAAGGTGAAACATACTTCTGGAGTAAACATCATGAAATGCTGAAGTTTATTGACTTGCCTAAAAGGATCAATCAGCCAATTGAAATTGCAATGAATCTGGCTAGCCTGGCTACTATGAAACATGGTAAAGGCACAGAAGTTCCTTCTCTTGGAATTGAAGTCGATGAATATTCCTTACTTACTTCCAACGGATGGAATTTGATTGATGCTCCTGCTTTCACTACCGACCCCTGGCGTTACAGAGATTACATTTTTAAATCAAGAGGAGAGTTTTCCTTTGCCAAAGATCAGAATATCAGGCTTCGTAGCGGATGGTTTAGCGAAAGAAGCGCTTGTTACCTTGCTGCTGCGCGTCCGGTAATCACACAAGACACCGGTTTTGGAAATATACTCCCTACCGGAGAAGGCTTGTTTGCATTTAATACGATGGAAGATATCCTTTCAGCATTTGATAAAATAAACAGCGATTATTCTAAACACAGTCGTGCAGCTAGAGAAATTGCAGAGGAATATTTTAAAGCTGAAACGGTTATGCAAAAAGTACTAATTGATTTAGGATATTAACCCATGAGCCCAAAAA
>JAYURB010000579.1:0-2452 GCA_043756425.1 Bacteroidota bacterium | reverse complement strand
TTCAATCAGACTTCCTTACGCAAGGTCCGAAGATTGCTGAATTCGAAAAGGCTTTTGCAAATTATGTGGGATCAAAATATGCCGTGGCAGTAGCAAATGGAACAGCTGCTTTGCATCTTTCCGCTATGGCTTTGAATGTTAAACCCGGGCAAAGGGTTATTACTTCTCCCATTACATTCGTTGCTTCTGCTAATTGTGTCAGGTATTGTGGCGGTGAAATATCTTTTGCTGATATTGATCCTAAAACATATTTACTGGATATTCATTCTGTCAGAAAGATACTTAAGAACTCACCTGCCGGAACGTTTTCAGGAATTATTCCTGTTGACTTTGCCGGTCGGGCTGTTAATATGGAAGCGTTCAGAAATCTTGCCGATGAATTTGGCTTATGGATTTTGGAAGATGCTTGTCATGCTCCCGGAGGTTATTTTACAGACAGCAAAAACAAAAAGCAATTCTGCGGAAATGGTGTTTTTGCAGATATGGCAATTTTTTCATTTCATCCTGTTAAACATATAGCTTGCGGCGAAGGTGGAATGATTACAACAAATGATAAGAAGCTGTATGAAAGATTGCTTATTCTAAGAACTCACGGTATTACCAGAGAAAAAGATAATTTTATCAACGATAAATCTTGGGCTTCCGGAAATGCTGCGGGTGAAGTAAATGCATACCCCGCTTGGTATATGGAAATGCAGGAGTTGGGTTTTAATTATCGCCTTACAGATTTTCAGGCGGCCCTTGGAATTTCTCAATTGCAGAGAGCCGATGAAGGGTTACAAAAACGAAGGGATATTGCTAAAAAATACGCCCATGCTTTTGAAGGTCAGCCGTGGTTAATTGGTCAGTCCGGTTTTCACGAATCGCATGCTTACCACTTATATTTAATTGAAGCCAAAGACAGATTGGGTTTATATAATTATCTAAGGACAAAAAATATTTTTACTCAAGTACATTATATACCTGCTCATTTAATGCCCTATTACAAAGTGCAAGGACATAAGGTTGGCGACTTTCCCCATGCTGAGAATTATTATTCTGCTTGCTTAAGTTTACCTATGTTTCCAACACTGACTTCTGAAGAACAGGATTTTGTAATTCAAAACATTTCTAATTATTACATGCAATGAAAACAAAACAGGAAGAATTTTGGCAAGGTGAATTTGGTGCTGTTTATACTGATCGCAACTCGCGGTCGTTGGATGAATGGAATGCTTTTTATAAAGATACCTGGGGTATTTCAAAGATTGAAATGAATGATCGTTTTATTGGGCAGCTCCCAAAATCTTCGAAAATTCTTGAAGTAGGTTGCAATACAGGAATGCAGTTAAACGGTTTGCAGCAAATGGGATTTGAAAATTTGTACGGAATAGAATTGCAATCGTATGCCGCTGAACAGGCAAAAAAATACACTAAAAATATTAACATTATTTGCGGCTCCGGTTTTGATTTGCCCTTTAAAGATAATTATTTCGAAATGGTTTGCACGAATGGTGTGCTCATCCATATTTCCCCTGATAACCTTCCATTGATTATGGGGGAAATGTATCGCTGTTCAAGTAAATACATTTGGGGTTTTGAATATTTTGAGGAAAAGGTTACGGAAATTAATTACAGGGGACACGAAAATTATTTATGGAAGGCGGATTATGCATCCTTGTTTAAAAAGCAGTTTCCTGATTTGAAATTAGTAAAAAAAGACTTTTATCCATATTTAGATAATCCCTCTAATAAGGATTGTATGTATTTACTTGAAAAACCATAAACAAATCAGCTTTGGAATTCAAAAAGGAAAATGCAGGTATTATAACACAGGTACGAATGACCAGTACTCGTTTGCCCGGTAAGGTGCTTAAAGAAATTAATCACAGACCGCTTCTTGACTACCATATACAAAGGCTATTGAAAACGGGTTTTGAAATTGTAATTGCCACAACTACTAATCAATCCGATGATTGCATATGTGATTATGCTATTCATCATAATATTAAATGTTACCGCGGCAGTGAACAGAATGTACTGAGTCGTTTTTATGAAGCGGCATTTAAGTATAATCTAAATGTAATTGTCCGTGTTACTTCTGATTGTCCGCTTATTGATCCTGATTTAATAAAAATTAATGCTGAGAAATATATAGTGCTTAACAATCCGAACCTATACATGAGCAATGCTCTTGAAAGAACCTTTGCGCGTGGTTTCGATTTTGAAATATTTTCTTTTGTTTCTTTAAAGGAAGCATTTGAGCATGCCCGGAATGATTCAGATTTAGAACACGTGACTCCATATATTTGGAAAAATATAGAGGAAAAGACGGAGTTTATGCACATTCGGCAGGGAAAAGATAATAGCAGATTTAGAATAACTGTGGATACGAAAGAAGATTTTGATTTAGTTAAATTGCTAATTGAAAAGTATAAAGCCGATGAATTATCGTACAGGAAAATTGAAGACA
>JAYURB010000578.1:0-2453 GCA_043756425.1 Bacteroidota bacterium | reverse complement strand
TTCAAAACCCAGCGTCTTTCGGATTGGCCAGCCACCACCGATGTCGAGCGAATCGAGGTCGGGGCAAACTTTTTTCAACTCACAATATACATCGACGCATTTGTGCAACTCACTCCAATAATAGGCTGTATCTTTAATGCCTGTGTTAATAAAAAAATGGAGCATTTTAAGCTTAAAACGCGAATTTTTTTTGAGATTTTTTAAATAATAGTCCTTTATTTCATCGTATCGCATGCCAAGGCGTGACGTATAAAACTCAAAATTAGGCTCTTCTTCAGCAGCAATTCGTATTCCAACCTTTACTTTCTTTCTTCCCTTTATCTTTTTTTCGTAATGCGGAAGTTCATTCATGCTATCGAGAACAGGAATGACATTTTCAAAGCCATCATTGATTAAATCAGCTATATTATCAATGTATTGAGGGCGTTTATATCCATTACAGATTATGAATACATTTCTATCTATTCTTTTTTCAGCATAAAGTGACCTGATAATTGGTATATCAAAAGCCGAAGAGGTTTCCAAATGAATATCATGTTTAAGAGCCTCATGCAGGATATAGCTAAAATGAGAACTTTTCGTGCAATAACAGTACGTATAAGTGCCCTTATAATCGGCTTTAGCAATAGCCACATTGAAAATCCGTTTTGCTTTCTTAATTTGCGATCCTATTTTAGGCAGGTAGGTAATTTTTAAGGGTGTTCCGTATTGCTTGATAATTTCCATCAGGTCAATACCATAAAAATGGAGCTGGTTATCGATTACTTCAAATCCTTCCTGTGGAAAGTAAAAAGTCTGTTCTATTAAATCGCGATAAGTGTTCTTCATCAGGGATTATGAGTTGTTTTAATAAAAGTACCTAAATGCAGTTGAGTCGGATGCTAAATTTTTAGCGAATGTAAGTAACTTACTTTATACACAAACGTTGCAGAAGATATTTTTCAATTGAAAAAAATTTAATAAAATGAAAAAAATAAAATTCGTAGAAGTTAAGTCTGAAATCGGTGCAGGTACAAGAGGGGCAAGCCTGGGACCGGATGCAATAAAAATTGCAGCCCTGGACTATGGAAGCAACCTTTTCAGAAAAATAGAATCTGTTGAAGTTCCTGTTGAAAACCAGCTCCTCTTTGAATCAACCGGAAGTCCTTATGCTAAACGAATAAAAGGAATTCTGGCAGTGAATGAACGCCTGGCAAACGTAATTAAAAATTCACTTAAGAGTAATGAGTTTCCTATTGTCCTTGCAGGTGATCATTCCACCTCAGCAGGAACTATTTCAGGAATTCGCATGGCATACCCTAAGCAACGGCTTGGAGTAATTTGGATTGACGCACATGCTGATTTACATTCGCCCTGGACAACTCCCTCGGGAAATATGCATGGTATGCCCTTATCTGCAGTACTGAGCGAAGACAATGCTCAGAATAAAATGAATAAACCGGATAAAGAGACACTGGAATACTGGGCCCGTATTAAAAAAATAGGAAATATTGCTCCTAAAATCGAATATGCCGATATCGTTTACATTGCGCTGAGAGATGTAGAACCGGAAGAATCTTATTTATTGAAAAAGCATAAAGTAAAAGCATTTTCAACCAACGAAGTAAAAAGAAACGGAGTTGAGAAGATTGCCCGCGATGCACTCGCTCATTTAAATCGATGCCCGAACATTTACATATCTTTTGATGTAGATTCAATGGACTCATCCATCAGTAAGGGAACAGGTACTCCTGTTCGAAACGGAATTACTGAAAAAGAAGCCGGAAGCTTACTTGTCCGACTTATTCAAAACGAACGTGTCGTTTGTTTTGAAATTGCCGAAGTTAATCCAACACTTGATAAAGAAAATCTTATGGCTGAAAACACTTTTGAAATTCTCCAAAGGGTAGTCAGTCAGCTTACAACATAATAATGAATCAAACAACATCTCTGCAATTTGAAGTCTCCATTAAAGAAATTATTGCCGAAGGCATTCAAATACTCTATGATACTAAGATAGATGCCTCGTCCTTTGAATTCCAGGAAACTAAAAAGGAATTTGAAGGGGATATTACACTAGTTGTTTTTCCTTTTACTCGTTTTTCTAAAAAAACTCCGGAAGCCACGGCTGAAGACATTGGATTATATATTTCAAAGTCTACTTTTCCCTTAAAGAGCTTTAATGTTGTTAAAGGTTTTTTAAACCTGGTTATCAGTGAAACTTTTTGGATAGATTTTTTTACAAAATTAACTCTTGATCCAAAAATTCTTTTCTCCGATACTTTAATCAGAGGAAACACTCCTCCGGGTTATTTAATGGTTGAGTATTCTTCTCCAAATACAAATAAACCATTACACCTTGGCCATATCAGAAATAACCTGCTTGGCTTTTCGGTTTCACAAATACTAAAAGCCAACGGTCATAAAGTAGTTATGGTTAACCTCGTCAACGACAGAGGTATTCATATTTGTAA
>JAYURB010000577.1:0-14741 GCA_043756425.1 Bacteroidota bacterium | reverse complement strand
TCAAATACTATAGAATGGACAGCTCCTGTAGAACATTTACACGGTAACTGGCCTGGAGAAATTCCAACGGTATATCGCTGGCCATACGATTATGGAAAGCCCGGTGCACCCGATGACTTTATTCCACAAACAACTCCATTCACAGAAACAAAGAATTCTAATTTGCCAGGAGAAGGCTAAAAAAAATACGAAGTATTAATTTCCACGAAGAGATTTAATCATCATCTCCCTTACCGGTAGTAACCGAGTCAACAGCATTGATTGACCGGACTTCGGAATGCCTGATTTCTCCTCCGGTGTTTCCGGTGAGGGTTAATAAATAAACATTTATTATTCCTGCTAATAAAGCAATGGATGCCAACGAAAAGGCGAATTTCTTTTTTCTCCAAATACTGAATAGTGCCAAAGCAGAAATTGCACCTGCTATTTCACAAAACCAAAAAGCTTTTTCAGCAAGCTCTTCATGTTTTTCGATTAGACTTTCATTTTTTTGTCCAATGGATTCCAGAATATCTTCTGCTCCTTCGCCACTTAAAAATGCAGGTATAGCAAGCAATGCGGTTAGCACAAAAAGTGAAAGACCTGTTTTAATAACTATTTCATTTTTCCGGAGTACACCAAATGCAAGTACCAGAGAGCTGAATATAGTTCCAATTACAGGGAAATGATTAAATAAAAGATGGGTATGGGCTGAATTCATATGTTGTTTATCTTATCATTAAATTTGTTTTAAAGGTATAATTTTACAATGATTCTATTTCCAAAATGAATAAATGATCCTTATCAGTTTTTATAGCAATTAAGTGACTCAAATCATCATGTTTATTAGGCCTTCATGACAATTTTATGACAGTGTAAAAGCCATTATTGAGAACTTTGCATACGATTAAAAAGATTCACACTTGCAGCGATTAAAAGTTATTGCCTTTACACACAAACGCACTCCTTTAAAGGAGCTGAACAGGTTTTTTTTGCATGAAGAAAATAGAAAAGAACGTCTTGATGTTCTTAAATATGCTTTCGACATCAATGAAATCCTTTATGTTGCTACATGCAACCGTATTGAATTTGTATTTTCTTGTTTCCATCAATGTGATGGAGTAATGCTTAAAAAGTTTTTTCAGCACTTTCGCGACGATTGGTCTCAGGAGGAAGTTGATTTTGCTGTAAACCATGCAGAAGTATTTGAAGGCGATGAAGCCTTAAGACATCTTTACAGAGTTGCTTCATCCCTCGATTCAATGGTTGTTGGAGAAAGAGAAATTATTTCTCAGGTTCGCAAAGCCTATGATCTTTCAAAAAGCGAAGGACTGACCGGTGATTTTTTAAGACTGGTTGTGAAAAGCATTATTAATACCGCTAAGCAGGTTTATACGGAAACCAAAATTGCTGTAAATCCTGTTTCCGTTGTATCCCTTGCGGAAAGAGAGTTGCGTGTAAGGAAACTTTCCAGAGACTCAAGAATATTAATTATTGGTGCCGGCGATACCAATACAAACCTTTGCAAATATCTCGTTAAACAAGGGTATACTAATTTTATTATTTTCAACAGGACCCTGGAGAATGCAAAAAAATTAGCGGATTCTTTAACCAATGATTCCATTTCAGCAAAAGCATATTCACTTAACGAATTGATTAATTATAAAAAAGGATTCGATCTTTTAGTTGTTTGTACTTCAAGTCCTGCAAAAATTATTAGTAAAGAAGTCTATTCATCCTTGTTAAATGATGACAAAAACACAAAAGTAATTATTGACCTTTCTGTACCCAGCAATATTGATCCGGTAATAATCGAAGAAAATCAAACAGATCTGATTGACATTTCAAATCTTCGCAGCATTGCAGAGCAAAATATGATTGAACGCGAAAACGAAATTGAGGCAGCTGAAGAAATTATTGATGAGAATATTAATATTTTTCACCAGCTGAATAAAACCAGAAAAGTGGAAATCAAAATGAAGGAAGTTCCTCAAAAAATAAGAGAGATAAAGGATCAGGCAATCAATCAGGTTTTTGCGGATGACATATCAAGTTTAGATGAACATTCCAAAGAAGTGCTTTCGAAGGTTCTTAACTATATGGAAAAGAAATGTATTTCTATTCCTATGATAATGGCTAAAGAAATTATCCTTGAATCAAATAACTAACATCCCTAACAGGAGTTTTTAATTTTCCCCCTTTTAAAAAACGTTCAACTAATTTAAAAACATGCGCTCTCCATTAATTATTGGTACACGTGGAAGCGATCTTGCACTTTGGCAGGCGAATTATGTAAAAGGACTTCTGGAAGAGGCCGGGCATCCTTGTTTGTTGAAGATTATTAAGACACAAGGCGATGTAATGAAAGACCTGAGCCCTGATAAAATGGAAGGCAAAGGTTTTTTTACCAAAGAAGTTGAAGAGGCTTTGTTAAGCGAAGAAACAGATATTGCTGTACACTCTTTTAAAGACCTGCCGACGGAATCTACGAAAGGACTCATTATTGGCGCTGTTTCGGAAAGAGAAGATCCATCGGAACTCCTTTTGATTTTAAAAGATAAGGTCGACGAAAAAAGAAAATTTAGTTTGAAAGAAGGTGCCAGTGTAGGAACTTCTTCTGCCAGACGTAAATCACAAATGCTGGCTTTTCGCCCTGACATTAAGCTTTCCGACATGAGAGGAAATGTTCCCACACGTATCAATAAACTACGGGAAAGAATTTACGATGCCATAATTATCGCTTCTGCAGGTGTAGAAAGATTGGGCATTGATGTTAGCGAATTTCATTCTGAAAGACCGGAGCCTACAGAGTTGATTCCTGCCCCTGCTCAGGGAATTTTAGCTATTCAAATCAGAGAAAGCGATAAAAATCTTCGGGAAATATTAAAGCCCTTTGACAGTGCTTCCGTCAGAATAATTTCAACGTTGGAACGAAAAGTCCTGAACCTTTTTCAAGGCGGCTGTCAGACACCTGTTGGTGTTTTTGCTGTGTATAATGAAGAGGATGAAATGTATTCTGTAAGAGTTGCAAAAGCTGCAGCGTGGGATAAAATGCCTGTTTCTGCATACAGCAGTTCCAACGATCCTGAACAACTTGCTGAACGCATCGTTCATAAAATTAATCAAATCAAATCGACTCGTGTTTTCATTACCCGTAAGCACCGTAAAGAAAGTTACCTGCGAAACGTTCTGCAAGGAAATGGATTTTCTCTCGAAGAAAAAACTCTCATAGAAATGGTTCCAATCACTTTCGGTTTAATCCCTTCCTGTGAATGGATATTTTTTTCGAGTAAACATGCTGTGAAATATTTCTTTGAACAGCAGCCTAAAATTGGCGACCAGAAATTTGCCTGCGTTGGTAAAGCTACAGCTGACGCCTTAAGGAATTATGGTAAACGCGCAGCCTTCATTGGTTCCTCGACGGATACCCGCATGACAGGCAAGCAATTTGCTTCTCTTGCAGGAAGTGCAAAAGTTTTATTTCCACAAGCGAAGGAAAGTTTGAAATCAATTCAACAACAGTTCGTCAAAAGCGAAAATGTCATTAACCTTGTTGTCTATGAAACGCTAAAGAAAAACGACGGAAATATGCCTGATGCCAATATTGTTGTATTTACCTCACCTTCCAACGTTGAAGCCTGGTTTGAATGTTATACATTTACAAAAGATAAAAAAGCAGTAGCGATGGGTGATGCAACAGCGCATGCTTTGAAAAAGCATAAAATTTTTCCCGCTGCTCTTTCTGATACATTCGATGATACAGGTATTGCACGGGCTGTTTTTGGAGTATGTTCAGATGATCCAATTGATAATGGATCATCTTAAAAGTTCAATGGTAAAAATCAAAAAGTAAATAAATAATTTTATGAATCATCGTTTACGCCGGCTTCGAAAAACTTCAATTGTAAGAGAAATGGTTGCTGAGACACATCTCACAAAAGATATGTTTGTCTATCCATATTTCATTACTCCGGGGAAAAATGTCATTTCACCTATTGATGCCATGCCCGGCATTAACCGCTTTTCTCCTGATTCACTGGTTAAAGATGCAGAGAAGGGAATGAAATCAGGAGTTAACAAGGTTCTTTTATTTGGTACCGGAGAGGAAAAATCAACAGATGCTCATACCGCTTCCGATGAAAATTCCGTCGTTTTTCAATCTGTAAAATTATTAAAGAAAGAATTTGGTAACGACCTTTTTATAATTACGGACGTTTGTTTATGCGCTTATACTACACACGGCCATTGCGGAATTCTTGAAAACGATTACGTGCAGAACGATGCAACGCTGCCTGTTCTTGCAAGAATGTCACTCGCTCACGCCCGTGCCGGAGCCGATATGATTGCACCCAGCGATATGATGGATGGAAGGGTAAAAGCCATTCGTGAACATCTCGATAAGCATAGATTTGAGAATACAGGTATCATGGCGTATTCAATAAAGTTTGCTTCTGCTTATTATGGTCCATTCCGTGAAGCAGCAGATTCAGCCCCGGGAAAAGGAGATAGAAAATCGTATCAAATGGATTTCAGAAATGGAAGAGAAGCACTTGAAGAAGCTGCTCACGATGAAAAGGAAGGAGCCGACATCCTTATGGTAAAACCTGCTCTTGCTTACCTTGATATAGTCAGAGCGCTTCGTATGGAAACCAATCTGCCTGTGGCCTGCTATAATGTATCCGGTGAATATTCAATGGTTAAAGCCGCTGCAGCCGCAGGTTATATTGATGAAGAAAAAATAGTGATGGAAAATATGCATGCTTTTGCTCGTGCCGGAGCGGGGATCATTATCTCTTATCATACCAGGGAAATTTTTGAACGAGGTTGGCTAAAGTAGATTCAGCATTTTTTAAAATATAATTGTTTCAAAATGCCCAAACCATGGGTATTTTTAAGATCAAAATAATAATTCTATTTTTTTGTTTTTATTAAATTCATTTCAGGAAAGCTCTTGCAAAGAGGACGATTTTGAGCCTGTATTCGAGGTGTTTTTAATCATTTTTGGTACATGCTTTATTTGGAATGCCTAAAATCAAAAGAAACAAAAGCAATAAATTTTCGTATTTCAACTTTTAGAGATACTTACAAAAGATGTATCTTTAACAGGTTTTTTAATAGTATTATTCTCCCCAGCTATGGAACATCAAAATGAAGAGTTAAATCACGTAATTATCAAGTTTGCAGGTGATTCCGGAGACGGTATGCAACTTACGGGAACTCAATTTACCAATACGGCCGCTTTATTCGGAAATGACCTTAGTACATTTCCTGATTTCCCGGCCGAAATTCGTGCCCCTCAGGGTACGTTAGCCGGGGTTTCCGGTTATCAGCTCCATTTTGGAAGCGTTGAAATTTTCACTCCCGGCGACTTCTGTGATGTTCTTGTCGTTATGAATGCTGCTGCTTTAAAAGCCAATTTGAGCTTTCTAAAAAAAGGAGGAACTGTTATAGCCAATACCGATGGTTTTGATCCTAAAAATCTTCGTTTGGCCAATATTGCCGAAGGTAAAAATCCCCTCGAAGATTCTACCCTTGATAATTACCGCCTCATTCGCATCGACGTAACTAAAATGACTCGTGCTGCTTTAGCGGAGAGTCCGTTGGGAGTAAAAGAAATTGACCGCGCAAAAAACATGTTTGTTCTCGGTTTCCTATACTGGATGTATAACCGCGAACTGGATCATACGCTTAAATTCTTAAAAGAGAAGTTTGAAAAAAAACCTGATATCCTAGATGCTAACGTAAAGGTGCTGAAAGCAGGATACCATTTTGCTGAAACGCGAGAAGAGGTTACTACCCGCTATTCCATTGGTCCTGCTAAAATTGCTCCCGGCATTTATAGAAATATTATGGGAAACCAGGCTACAGCTTTGGGTTTGATTGCAGCTTCACAAAAATCCGGACTTCCGCTTTTTTATGGTACGTATCCTATTACTCCTGCATCCGATATTTTGCATGAGCTTTCCAAACAGAAAAATTTTGGTGTAAAAACCTTTCAGGCTGAAGATGAAATTGCAGCAATCTGCTCTGCTATTGGCGCAAGTTTCGGTGGAAGCCTTGCAGTAACAGCTTCTTCAGGACCGGGTATAGCTCTTAAAGCTGAAGCAATGGGATTAGCCTTTATGCTTGAAATACCGCTTGTAATTATTAACGTTCAACGTGGAGGACCGTCAACCGGACTTCCAACCAAAACAGAACAAAGCGATTTGATGCAGGCATTTTATGGACGTAACGGTGAAGCGCCTATTCCTGTGCTTGCTGCAGCTACTCCTTCCGATTGTTTTCATATGGTTTACGAAGCCTGCAGAATTGCTGTTGGATTTATGACTCCTGTTATACTTCTTACCGATGGATATATTGCCAATGGCGCAGAACCATGGATGTTCCCGAAATCTGCCGACCTTCAGGAGATAAAGGTTCAGTTTGCTAAAGAGAAAAGTTCGGATGAGAAATTTCTTCCATACAAACGCGATGAAAAATTATCGCGCCCGTGGGCTATTCCCGGAACCAAAGGTTTGGAACACAGAATTGGCGGAATAGAAAAACAACACGAAACAGGAAACATCAGCTACGATGCAAAAAATCATGAATTCATGGTAAGAATGCGTGATGCAAAAGTTGAAAAAGTTGCTGATTATATACCCGATCAGAAAATCGAAGTTGGAACAGAAAAAGGAAAACTTTTAATTCTTGGCTGGGGCTCTACCTTCGGTGCAATCAAAAGCGCTGTGCTTACTGCAAGAGCCAAAGGTTACGATGTTTCTCACGCTCATCTTCGCTATATCAAACCTTTCCCGAAAAACTTAGGAGAGCTACTTTACAATTACGAACATGTGCTTATTCCTGAAATGAACACCGGTCAGTTGATCAAGATCATTCGCGATAAGTTTCTGGTACCTGCACATGGTTTAAATAAAATTCAAGGTATGCCTTTCGCTGCGGAAGAAATTTATAATAAGATCGAAGAAATGCTTAAGTAAATTAAACAAGTATTGATTCAAACAATTTTAATAATAACAATTCCAACAAAAATAAATCCCAATTCCAATGGAACCGACCACTGAAAAACTTACCAGTAAAGATCTTGTAACAGAC
The DNA here is from genome assembly GCA_043756425.1 of Bacteroidota bacterium. GTDB lineage: Bacteria > Bacteroidota > Bacteroidia > AKYH767-A > 2013-40CM-41-45 > JADKIH01. The sequence continues at coordinate 7,667 of JAYURB010000577.1, read as the reverse complement.
CAGGATATTCGCTGGTGCCCGGGCTGCGGAGATTATAGTATTCTGAAGCAGGCGCAAACTGTAATTCCCGAGTTGGGAATACCACGGGAGAATATTGTTTTTATTTCCGGTATAGGCTGTTCATCACGGTTTCCGTATTATATGGAAACGTACGGAATGCATTCCATTCACGGTCGCGCAACTGCTGTCGCTAGTGGATTAAAAGCTAGCCGCCCCGAATTAAGTATCTGGATCGTTACCGGTGATGGTGATGGACTTTCAATAGGAGGGAATCATACCATTCACATGCTCAGAAGAAATTTTAATGTAAACATTCTTCTTTTCAATAATGAAATTTACGGGCTTACTAAAGGTCAATATTCACCTACTTCTGAAGAAGGAAAAGTAACTAAATCCACACCGATGGGTTCTGTCGATCATCCCTTTAATCCTATCGCTTTGTGCATGGGTGCTGATGCAACATTTGTAGCGCGTTCCATGGATCGCGATCCAAAACATCTACAGGCTATTCTTCGCAGAGCGAATGAGCATAAAGGTGCTTCCTTCGTTGAAATTTATCAGAACTGCAACGTATTTAATGACGGTGCTTTTGAAGTGTTCACTGAAAAGTCGTCGAAGAAAAATGAAACGCTTTTCATGGAAAGCGGCAAACCACTTGTGTTTGGTGATAACAGCGATAAAGGAATCCACCTCGATGGATTTACTCCAAGTGTTGTAGATTTAAATTCCGGCATTTCTGCCAATGATCTTTGGATTCACGACGAACACGATCGTGTAAAAGCCGGCATTCTTTCCCGCTTCTTTGATAATCCTAAAAAAGAAAATCATTTACCACGTCCTTTCGGAGTTTTTTATGTTGAAAAAAGAGATTGTTACGAAGATCGCATGCTTCAGCAAATCGAGGAAAGCCAAAGTAAAAAGGGCAAAGGCGATTTGGATGCTTTGCTACGCGGAAAAGAGACGTGGACGATAAATTAATTTGAGAATTTGAGAATTTGAAAATTAAGAAAGATACTTCCCCACAATCGGCAATCTCCTCCCCGTACCAAAAGCTTTTGGAGAAACTCTTAAAATCGGTGGTGTCTGATATCGCTTGTATTCATTGGTGTTTACCATTTTCAGAATGCGGCTTACCAGTTGTTTGTCGAAGCCCATTGCAATAATTTCATCAGGACCTTTTCTTTCTTCTATGTATTGAAAAAGGATTTTATCCAGTATGTCATAGTCAGGCAGTGAATCAGAATCTTTTTGTCCAGGACGTAATTCCGCTGAAGGAGCTTTTGTTAAAATGGCTTCAGGGATAATTGTTTTGTTTCTGTTGATGAATTTCGATAATTCATAAACCTGTGTTTTATACAGATCGCCGAGAACGGATATTCCACCGCACATATCGCCATAGAGAGTTCCATAGCCAACTGCAATTTCGCTTTTGTTGGAAGTGTTTAGAAGAATGTAACCGAATTTATTGGATTCAGCCATGAGTAAAGCTCCACGAATTCTGGCTTGCAAATTTTCTTCCGTAACACTGAATGGGAGATTTTTAAAAAATGGTTCTAGCGATGCTAAATACTGGTCATAAATATTTTTTATTGGAATAATGTCATGACTGACTCCTGTGTTTTTTATTAAATCAAGAGAGTCATCAACTGATCCTGCAGAAGAAAATTCAGAGGGCATTAAAATAACATGAACGTTTTCTGCTCCCAAAGCATCTGCGGCCAGACACGTCACGAGGGCTGAATCAATTCCTCCGGAAAGCCCAAGTATGGCTTTTTTGAAATTCTGTTTTTTGAAATAGTCACCAATTCCACTTTTTAAAGCGAGATAAATTTTTTCAATATCGCTTTCCGGTTTAGCATTGGTTTTTTGTTTTTCATCTTTAATAATCGTCCCTGACTTTTCATCAAAAGCAAAAGTTGCATAGTCTTCACTAAAATACAATAGTTCATGTACTATTTCAGAATTCTTATTTATAGCCAATGAACCTCCGTCGAAAATAAGTTCTGTATGTGCGCCAGTATGGTTTACGTAGAAAAGTGGCAGGCCATATTTTTTTACATTCCTTTGTAAAATTGCTTTTCTTTTTTTCTCATGCGTATAGTCAAACGGTGAAGCTGCAATATTGATCATGAGTGAAGGCTTTTCGTGTATAAGTGTATCCATCGGACATGCTATATACATAGGATCGTCTTCAATATTCCATAGGTCTTCGCAAATTGTTAGAGCAATGCAAGTTTTATTAATATGAATGCACTGAAAATTTCGTTCCGGTTCAAAGTATCTGTATTCGTCAAAGACATCGTAATTGGGTAAAAGAGATTTATGAACTTCATATGTAATTTTGCCATCACGTAATACAACAGCTGCATTGAATAAGTTCTTGCCTTCAAGTTTAGGATTTAGAATAGGTAAACCTACAATTGCAGCTATTCCAATACAATCCTTCGCTATTTCTTTTGCAGCCTCCAGGCAGCGGTAATTAAAATCCCTGAATTCCAGAAAATCTTTTGGAGGATAACCACAAATACTAAGTTCAGAAAAAACAATCAGGTCAATACTGTCTCCTTTTGCTTTCCGAATAGCTTCACGGATAATCCTGACATTGTTTTCAAAATCTCCAATGGTGTAATTAAGCTGAGCCAGTGCTATACGCATAAAAAAAATCCTGCCGTATTAGACGGCAGGACAAAGGTAAAGAATCTCAAATTAGAATAAAATGGCAACGGTAAGTGCCAGATAATTGCTGTTTACTTTGGAATCGGTTCCATCAAAAACATCCAGAAAACCATTATTAAACTGAATACCTGCCAGCAATACGGTAGAACCGCTTAAGGTATATTCAAGTCCACCGCCGATAATCATAGAAAGGTTGAAATTGTTAATTTCTTTCATTATGTCTACATCACTTTCAGATACAGAAGAATTTGTAGTTGTACTCCCTGATTTAATCTGAATGGCGGATTCATATGATTTCCGTGCTCTGATTTTTAATCCGGGTGCAAGTCCTGCTTGCAGATAATATGTCAGATAGCCTATTTCATTTGTTTTTAACTTTAGTGTGATTGGGATTTCAACATACTGTAAAGTATATTTTGCAGATGTTGAAGTTGTTGTTGTTACAGTATCAATAGTAGTAGTAGTTACATTTTTAAATTTCCCTCCTCTATATGTAATATCAACACCGGTCGCAAATGCATAATTGTCAGCGAAGTTAAATTCAGTCAGAAGTCCATAGCTAAAACCGAATTTCGAGCCATCTGATTCTAGTCCTTTTGTATCTGTTCGAAGCCAGGCCAAAGATGGAGCACCTTTTAAGCCAAAATGTAATTTTGAATCAGCAGCATTTCCAACTAGCGCAATTGCTGCCAGGGATAATGTGATTAACAATTTTTTCATAGTTTTTTATTTTATGTATTGTATAAGGGGTTATTATTACTTTTGTCCACGAAAATTACTGCAATGTTAAATAAAAAAAACAACTCAAAGTACTTGTTTTTGTGTTGTCTTACAATTGTTTTCATTCTTTTTTACAGTTGTAAGCATAAAGAGGATGAACCTGACGTTTCGGGAATTACCTTTAATATTGAAGCAAAGCGGTTTGAAAAAGATCTATTTTGTATAGATATTTCCAATACAGGTGAAGGAATAAGTCGGTTAAAGAATAAATACGGTAAATTTTTTGAGCTTTTTGTTTTTCAGATAACATCTCTTGGCTCCAAAGATACAGTCTTAATGACTGAACATTTCAAGGATTTTCTTTCCGATACAAACTTCCGAAATATTTATAGAGATACTGAAAAACATTTTGGCGATTTTAAACAAAAAAACGATTTACTCACGAAAGCATTCCGTAATTATTCTTATTATTTTAAGGGAAAACCTATTCCCGAAGTTTATACATTAATATCAGGTTTTTCTTTCCCTATAATTTGCGATTCACTAAGCCTTGGAATTAGTCTGGATATGTATATGGGGCCCTCCTATCATTATTATTCTACTCTCGAACCTCCTCTTCCAAATTATTTACGCAGCAGAATGCACGATGAATATATAGTATCGGATGCAATGAAAGGTTGGGCTCAAAGCGATTACGGTATCAATGAATCAACGGCTCGAATAATTGATTTTATGATTTCGCAGGGAAAGTTTTTGTATTTTCTTGATAAGGTTTTACCTGCCGCAGACGATACTATAAAAACAGGATATTCATCTTCGCAATTGGATTGGTGTGTAGCGAATGAATCTCGCATTTGGAGTTTTTTCATTGAAAACAAACTTCTGTTCAGCATAGATCCAAACCTCATGAATAAATATGTGAACGACGGCCCAACAACGAATGGTTTTCCAAAAGAATCACCCGGAAATATCGGACATTTCATCGGTTGGCAGATCGTCAAATCTTATATGAAGAAACATAATGAAATAACCCTACGAGAGTTAATGGAAGAAAAGGATCTTATGAAATTATTCAACGAATCCGGATACAAGCCTAAAAAATAAAACGTGCATTCATGCATAAACTAATAATGCATTTTCAATAAAAAAAGTAAACCCGCTAAACATGAAATCAGAAATTAAATTTATTGTAACACTCGACGAAGAAAAAATACCTGAATCCATAGACTGGTCTGCCAGCGATAGCGGTATAGAAGGGGTCAAGCCTTGTCATGCAACTATGATGAGCATTTGGGACCCGAAAGAAAATACAACTTTAAGAATAGATCTCTGGACTAAAGATATGATGGTTTATGACATGAAAAGATTTTTTTATGAAAACTTTATGACAATGGCCGATACCTACATGCGCGCAACCAACGATAAAGTATCGGCAGATGATATCAGAATATTTGCAGAGAAGTTTGGAAAGAAAACCGGAACAACTATTTAATAATATATTTTACAAACTAATGTTCCGGTAAATAAAGGTTTCAAAAAGATTCCGGAGATTTATCGGCGAACAAAATCTTTATTGACTTTTTCTATAAACCCCTGCACATCTTCTTTCCCCATTTTTTTTTCAGCAGAAGTAATACACATTTGAGGTAATTCATCCCAGCTATCAAGCAGTGCTTTTTTAAATGTATCTACAGAAGCTATTATCTGTGGCTTGGAGAGTTTGTCTGCTTTGGTAAACAAAATCATTAGAGGAATCTGTTTTTCCCCAACCCAGTCAATAAAACGTAAATCGATGGGCTGTGGGTCAAGTCTGATATCGACGAGAACAAAAACAGTAAGCAGGTTTTTTCGTTTTTCAAGATAATCTCGTATCATTTTATCCCATCCCGCTTTTGATGCTTTGGAAACCCTTGCATAACCGTATCCCGGTAGATCAACGAGATACCATTTTTTATTAATAAGAAAATGATTGATTAGTTGTGTCTTACCGGGTGTTGTAGAAGTTTTTGCAAGCCCTTTTTTCCCGGTAAGCATATTAATTAAGGACGACTTACCCACATTGGACCGGCCAATAAATGCATATTCAGGCATATGGGGAGCAGGACATTTTTCATATTGAGTACAACTGCCGATAAACTCAGCTTCTTTAATTTCCATACATATTGTATTATGTCGATTGCATGGAATGCTGTTTATTCAGCCAGGCTTCGAGAAGAATATTAAATTCAGCAGGTTGTTCCATCATAGGAGCATGTCCGCATTTATCAATCCAGTACAAATCAGATTTCGGAAGCAGGCGATGAAACTCATCGGCAACCTCAGGAGGAGTAACCGTATCGTTTTTTCCCCAGATCAGACAGGTTGGTGTGTTCATGAACTTTAAATCGTCACTCATATTGTGACGAATGGCTGATTTGGCAAGGGAAAGAATACGAATTAGTTTGCCTTTATCGTTTACAATTCCAAAAACTTCATCCACCAGTTCCTTTGTTGCAGTGTTTGGGTCGTAAAAAGTATATTCAACTTTCTGTTTGATGTAGTTGTAGTCCTCCCGTTTTGGAAAGGTGCCCCCCATGGCATTTTCATATAATCCCGAACTTCCTGTAAGAACCATTGCTTTAATATCTTCAGGATGTTTCTTGACATAAACAAGGGTCACATGACCTCCTAAAGAATTTCCAATTAAGATAATGTCTTTGTATTGTTTGAAAACAATAAAGTCACGAACAAATTCTGAAAGGGCTTTTACATTGGTATTCAGCAGAGGCAGTGTGTAAATTGGCATCAGCGGAATAACAATTTTATATTTCCCTGAAAAATGCTCGATAACATCTTTCCAGTTGCTCAATGCGCCAAATAGGCCATGCAAAAGAAGAAGCACAGGACCGTTGCCTTCTTCTATGTATTGAAAATCATTTTCGCTTTTGATTTCGTAATGCATAGAATGTTTTTTTCAAATGTAAAAAAAATTAAAGGGTTTACTTCATCAATTTCTTTTTGTTTCAAGACCTGTTTGTTTAAAAAATGGAAGTGAAAGCATTTTGACTGCCTCCCGAAATGGACAATAAATCATTTGGGTTTTATTCAGCTCTCCCTTGTGAATGACATTTGAAGAATCTCCGTAAAGTTGATTTTTTGGAAAAGTGACTGATTCCCTGGGCTGAAGCAGCCCTGTACCCCTTGCCAATAGTGGTATTCAGGAATTTTTCAACAATGTGGTAAAATGTGGTAAAAAGTGGTAGAAATTGCTCTATATTAGCGCAGTTAAAAAATCAGTTCCATGAGTGGTTTTATCGGGGAGTTTTCCTGTTCAGTTGATGTAAAAGGTCGTTTCCTCCTCCCGGGTGGTTTGAAAAAACAGATTCCCGTGAAAGAGCAAAAAGGCTTTATCATTCACCGTGGAATTGAAAAGCATCTCATTATTTATACCAGAAAGGAATGGGATTCTATTAGCGCAGAAGTCAATAAGCTTAATCTATATGTAAAAAAGAACCGTGAATTCTTACGCAAATTCAACCGGGGAGCAACTGAAATTGAATTGGACTCAACGAACAGACTGTTGTTACCCAAAACGCTAATGGAATTTGCGGGAATAGAAAAGGATGTCGTTCTGTTCGCTTACGGAAATCGAATTGAAGTATGGGCTGAAAGTGAATACACCAGAATGATGAAAGATGAATCTTCGGATTTCGCTGCTTTAGCTGAAGAAGTAATGGGAAAAAATGGAAACGATGACAGGAGCATATCATAACCCTGTAATGCTCGAAGAATGCATTGATGCACTCGAAATAAAACCTTCAGGGGTTTATGTTGATGTGACTTTTGGCGGAGGCGGACATTCACAAGCCATTCTAAACAAATTGGGAAGCAATGGACGGTTAATCGCTTTTGACCGTGATGAAGCAGCCTCTGCCAATGCAATAGCAGACGAAAGATTTACACTGGTCAATCACAATTACCGGTACCTGAAAAACTTTCTTCGTTACTACAATGCTATACCTATTGACGGCATACTCGCCGACCTTGGTATCTCTTCTCATCAGATCGATGAAGCATCCCGTGGTTTTTCCATTCGATTTAATGCTCCCCTTGATATGAGAATGAGCAGGGAGTCTGCACTTACTGCTGCAGATGTTATTAATACGTATGAAGAAACCGAGCTTGTAAGAATATTTTCGAAATACGGAGAAGTATTTAATGCCAAGACTCTTGCAAAGAAAATAGTGGAGGCAAGGAATGAAAAAAACATTACCGATATAGATGAGTTCCGG
>JAYURB010000576.1:0-2458 GCA_043756425.1 Bacteroidota bacterium | reverse complement strand
TCGATAAAAAGATGAAAGGCGGTAATATGAAAGACAATACATCAATTAAAGAAGCCTTTGTCAGAATAGACGGAGCTTACAAATTAATTGCAAAATTTATTTATTATTTTTACAATCCAAATGCGCTAAACCTGGCTGAATTAAACAAAACCAATATGGATCTGAGTGATCATGTTAATCATGAAACCTCATTTCAATTATTGCATTATTTACTTGCAGGAGATTTTTTCTCTGAATATGAAAAATACAATGAAATGATTGACCTCCTTCAAGACCCCAAACATTATATGAGGTTTAAAAACTTTGCTTTAGATAAACACGACAGGACTACTGCTACATGCGACTATAAAACTTCTGATTCTTACAGCAAAGAGCTAATGGAAGCCTATGCAGCTGAAAATAAAATGCATTCCTTGTAACTTTTATAAAAAGAATTTAGAAGAAAGAACAACACTTTTTCTTTCAATTAATTGCCGCTATCTATGATTAAAAAATACGCTGCCTCTTGGATTATTAAATTGTTCTGTATTCTTTGGGCTGCTTTTTTGTTTTTGGATTATTTTAATTACTCTAACTATTTTCTTGACGGCTATTTATATTTTGAATATGCCGACTTACTTTTTGTTACATTGATTTTAACTGCAGGAATCTCTTATCTGCTATCAAATAAAAAGCAAATTGGATTTGAAACGGAAATTAAAGGTTTCCGCGGCATTTATCATTATGCCTTTACTCTTTGCATAATGGCATTAATTATGTTTTTTTATAGCACCAAAACAAATCTAACACCTAATCCTCTGCAGGGAACACTCCTATTTATATTTAAATCAATTGGACTTCATTTTGGACTGGGATTTATTTTAATCGCAGCACTTAGCTGTGGTACATTTGTTTTGTATCGACTTCCGATTTCATTTGAAAAAAACTCATCCATACTAATTAGCTTAGCTATAGGCTTTATTGTCATTACCGCCGGCTTGTTTCTTCTTGGCTTATTTGGATTATTACACCAATTCATTGTTATTCCCTTCATTCTGATTTTAATTTTACCCGGATGGAAAAAATCATTGGAGATTATCCGGCAAATACTATTTAAAAAATCAGACGCTTTTAAGATTCATACATTGGCAATTTTAGCTTATGCCTGTCTTATCCTCTTGCTGGCAATAAATCTTACAGCAACAACGCGGACTTTTCCAACCGGCTACGATGGCTTGAATCTTTATATGAATACACCAAAGCTTATTGCCGGCTATCATGCACTGACACACGGAGGGGATGCTTACAATTGGTCACTTTTTATGAGTCTTGGTTTTATTATTTTTAACAATACAACTATAACCATTCTACTCTCAATGATTCCGGGAATACTTTCAATTATCGGTATTTACTTAATTTGTAAAAACCTTAACATAAACAGAAACTGGAGTTTATTTGCCTGCGCACTTTTTTATTCATTACCAAATACAATCTGGCTATCGCGCATTGAAGAAAAGGTGGATTTGGTCATGTTGTTTTATTCCATTGCCTGTGTTTTACTTTTATTGGGTAAAACTACTATTCAAGCTTCACTAAAGAAACAGGATAAACCAAAAAAATTATCACGCTTCTCACCCGATAGTTTATTATGGATACTTTGTGGTCTTTTCCTCGGCTACTCTTTTGGCATAAAGTATATTGCCATGCTTAGTATTTTCGCTTTACTTGTCGTTCTGTTTTATATGTATGCAGGAAAATATGGCGCCATTGCAATCTTCTTTTTTAATTTCGCAATTATATTTGGCCTTGATCTCACGAGATTTGCAGCTTTTGAAAAAGATCTGATGTTCTACCGATTTATCGTTCCCTTTATTCTCGGTTTAGCTGCTTTGATTATTGCTTCTAAGAAAAACAGTGTCGGCGTAATACAATCAGGGAAATATGCTTTTGTTTTCGGTCTGACAATTGGACTTACATTCCTTCCCTGGGTATTTGAACATATTTCAGAAAATAAAAAGGTATCCATTGATAGTATTCTTACGGGCAAATCACCTCTTCCGGATTTGTATTCAAATGTTACAAATAATACAAGTATCATTGAGCATCAATCCGGCGGATCCAAAACAAGGGATGCTTATAGTACCAATTTTAATAAGTCAGTTGCCGGTTTTGGACTTCTTGATCTTCCGAAGAACCCCATGAATCTTTTAGCACAATTAAATACAACACATAATTCAACAAATGAAGGCTCGCTAAAGGATACTCCTCAGGAAAAATCAACCAATAAGGAAAAACACGAAGAGATAAGAAGATTTCTGGGATATGAAACAGGAATTATCAGATTCATTTCACTTCCATACAGGATTGTTATGAAAAGTAACGTAAGACTGGTTACCTCTGACACAGGAATTCTTTTACTGATTTTGATACCGGTATTCATTTTTGGATTTACAGTCAGGCACCTGCCCTTAAATCTTTG
>JAYURB010000575.1:0-2462 GCA_043756425.1 Bacteroidota bacterium | reverse complement strand
ATTAGTATTTATTATGAACGTCATGCAGGTGAAGTGTTTTCGGCATTGCCGTTTTATGCAGTAATGTTTTTTGTCGGACTCTTACGCGGCTTTTACAGCCCGGCTCAATTGCCGCTTATGACACAGGTAGTTCCTCGTGAAGCATATGCAAATTCTTCAGCATGGAATTCTACTTTCTGGCACATTGCTGTTGTACTGGGTTCTTCTTTCGGCGGATTGCTGCTTGGATTTTGCGGAAAGCTTGTGACATATTCCATCGTAGTAATACTATTACTTGTCGGATTGATTCAAATGATGCGGGTTTCACCACAACCACTTGAAAAAGTTCTTCGCGACGAAGGTATGCTTGTTAGTATCCGTCAAGGTTTACGATTCGTTTTCAGCAATCAGCTTATTTTTGGTGCCATGCTTTTGGATCTTATAGCTGTTCTCTTTGGCGGTGCTACTGCCATGCTTCCTGTTTTTGCAAGCGAAGTACTCCATGTTGGTGAGTTGGGTTTCGGATTACTCCGTGCAGCACCTTTTGTCGGATCTGTGGTTTTGGCTTTGTATATGACAAAACATCCACCCCTGAAAAATGCAGGGAGAAAATTATTTATTTGTGTAGCTTGTTTTTCTTTGTGCATGATATTTTTTGCCCTTAGCACGAATTTTTACTTATCCTTATTTATTCTGGCTGTGAGCGGCGCTTTTGATAATGTCAGTGTAGTAATACGATCTACCATTATTCAACTTTTTACTCCTAACGATATGCGCGGTCGTGTTGCATCCGTAAGCACTATTTTCATAAGCTCTTCCAATGAAATCGGCGCCTTTGAATCAGGTTTTGCAGCAAAACTACTTGGATTAATTCCCTCTGTCATTCTTGGCGGCGGCATAGCACTTACTTCTGTGGGAGCTGCTTTGGTTTGGCTTCCAAAACTCAGAAAACTCGAATTAAAATAATTTATTTATTCATAAAAGAAAACCCAAGTAACATTTCATTGCTAAGCTGCAGTTTTGAAGAAACAAGGTAATCGTATACAATTCGATTTTCTATCTGAAGTTTAATAAACCTGAAAAGCTTGTAGGTTATTATATTTCTGGAATCTAAAGATAACTTTTTTAAACTTACCCCACTCGTAAATAAAATATTTTTATTTACAAAACTCAAATATTTTCCGAACGGCTTTAAGATGCATGATTGCATGCTGCATCCGAATTCGGAGTACAAGATGACATTTTTTGTTTTACCAATGATTTTATAGTTTTCAGGAATACTTTTGGATGGTTGATCTGACTTAACTTTTATAGTTGCAATTGAAATATTAATAAATGAATTTTGTTTTAGCATAAAATTAATTCCAATTCCTGTCATAAATGTTGCCGGAAGTATTGGTCCTGAGACCCATTTTCTTTTTTCACCGGTGCGTCTTGTTATCCATGTATCTGTAATCTGACTTTTCAGATTTGCAGAAAATGCAAATTGTACTGTTTTAGTTCCTTCTGATGTTTGAATGATTGAAAGAAAAAACTCGTCTTTAGTTTTAAACCAGGAAGAGTCAATGAATTTATAATAGCCAAGCTCAGTCCTTAATTCATAAAGTGTAGATTTATTTCTTGCTGACTTTTTACAGTTTATATTAAATTGTCCGGACAGAAATATCCCTGTTGCATTTTTTTCGTTCCAATTTTCAAAATTATTATAAGAAGTCGCAAGAAAGCCTTTTAAGTAAATTTTTCCTGATAAATTCTTTTCAGAAATTATTGAATCTTCAAGAATCGCTCCTCCTGAAGTTTTTTGAAAAAGCATCATCAAAAAAAATAGAACTATTATTCTGCCACGTTTCAATGCAGAAGTTTATTTAGTGAGAAATTCAATTATTTCTTTCCTTGTGTTTTTACTAAATCCGGCGTTTGGGAAATCGAAGATTGAGCGGTAAGGAATATGTTTTATTTTCCCTTTATTAACCAGGATTAATTCAGGGGTATAGTTGGTTTGAAGCGTTTCAAAAATACTTTTCGATACGGAGTTAAAATATTGAAAGTAAAAATATTTAAATTCAGGCATTAGCATTTTGTTATGTACATAATCTCTTCTTCTTTCCAATGAACTGGAATCTGTTAATATTACAGCAACATAATTGGCGTTAATATTATTTTTTTCAGATTCAACAAATGCATTTATTTCCTGAAAGCAGTTGTCACACTTTTTCCTGTTTTCGATGACTATAAAATAATTTCCAGTATCAGAGAATTGAATGGGTTTATTCATCGGATCATAGAAGATATTTTCTGAAAGATTAATTATTGAATGTAAATTCGTGTCATTTTGTAGTATCTCATTTCCGGAATTTATTCCCCATGAATTGTATGTAATGATTGTACTAAGGAATGCAAAATTTATAAATAGCAATACTGTATTGCGGATCATGGTTTTCATAATAGATTTCTTTTGAGTTTTTATAGTCTTTGTATAATAT
>JAYURB010000574.1:0-2463 GCA_043756425.1 Bacteroidota bacterium | reverse complement strand
CTCTATACTCTCTGAATTTATCATCTGTGATTTTATAAAAATAAATCCCATCAGAAAATCTACCTATATCAAAACTAACAGGAATCTTATCAGACAATAATATACACTGCCCAGTTGAACTATATACTTCAAACCTTCCACTACTTATTAGAGAATTAATTTCAATCTTATAAAAACCTATAGAAGGGTTAGGATAAATGCGTATAGCTTCATTACCATAGGAAATATCATTTATTGAATTCACTATACAATTCGAAATTTCACAGCCGTTACTATCTACTTTTAATACCCAGATTGCCTGCTGTCCGGTGTCGGGGCTAAGTGGAAGACTCGTTCCAGTTGCAATAAATCCACCATCATTTGTTGGAGCTACATCGTATAATGAACTATGGGAATATGTTCCATGAAGGTGTTCATAGGTTCTTAACCATAAGCTATCTCCCATTGAATTCGTTCGTAAAATTACACCCTTAACGTGAACTACAAGCGTATCTCTATACCAGCCAGTGCTTATTAAATCGCCATTGGGCAGCTCCTTAATTGAAAAGAGAAAGTTTAAAGAACCTTCTCTGCCGTATTGCTTTTCAAATATTGTATTTCCTGCAGTATCTAACTTAACAATGCATAATTTGTTGTTATCATCTGTACAACAAAAGGTCGGATAATGTGGATCATAATATGAATAATTACCTGCAAAAACAAAACTACCATCGTGACATGTTAATCCATTTAAAATTTCATCTCCATAAATGTCGCCGAATGTTTTACTCCACTGCTCCACTCCAAGGCTATCTGTTTTTATTACATACCAATTAGGAAAAAGACCGTTGGTGTTTGTCCCTGTACCAAAACTTGCTGTAGATCCAAAAATAATATAACCACCGTCAATTGTTGTATCAATAGAAACAGCTAAATCTCTGTTAATACCCCCAAAATGTCTTTCCCATTTCTTATTTCCATTACTGTCAACCTTCATTAATAATACATCCTCCTGCGGGTCATACGTATGAGTTGCTCCCGCAATAACAAAACCTTTATCTCGGGTTTGTTTACATTCAAAGCCGCTTTGGAACAAAGTATCTCCATCATATTGTTTAATCCAAATACTATCTCCATCTTGATTTAATTTATATAAAACTACATCTCCTATGTTAAGTGAATCATTAATTGCTCCTGCAAAAACATAGGATGAATCATTCAACAAATTTAGGCCGCCGTATCCGGGAAAATAATTATGAAAATTAACACCATGTGTTTTTGTAAATAAAATATTTCCAATAGAGTCCAATCTTACAAAAACTATCTTTGAACCCGGACCTAAACAAAGAGCGCCGGCAATTAAATCAAAGTTATTTTCATGTTTTGTTATTTTTAATCCACTTGACGCACATCCTAAATTAAATATTTTGCTAAAATAATTTAACTGAGCGGAGGAATTAATATTTAACAGGAAAAACAGGAATATTAAATTTATAAATTTCATTTTAATGAAAACATTTTCCCTGTAGTTATTCTGTTGTCATTTGAGTAAATTGAATAAAAATAAATGCCAGGTTTTAATAATCCTTCCTGAATTAAAACTTCATTCAAGCCCGAATGAAGTATATGTTCAAATATTTTAATTCCAAATGAATTAACAATTACAAGGGTTGGAGACATTAAATTTTCATCAACTCTTGCTTCAATTAATGTAGAATAAGAAAATGGATTTGGATAATTTCGCAATATATTTTCCCCCTTTTGGGATTTATCCTGCATTCTGCTATTGCGGAAGCTTGATGCTTTTGGAAGACCATTGTATATTACTTCAGAGAAATATTTATCATCGATAATGGATAATATAGATCTTGCAATTGAATAACCGGCCTTGCTGGAATCAGCTGCAATGTTATTCACTAATTTATATTCAAGATTATTATTTTTTATTTCAAAGAGTGATTTATTTTGTTCCTTGTATGTTAAGAATAAATTATTTATTGAGACGAAGTTAATTAATTCAGGAATTATTTGTAGACTGTCAAGTTCACTATGTGCTCCGGAATAATCCTTCTTTGAAATATAAGCCTGGACAAGTTCCATTTTGCGATTAATGCCTGATTCCTGATGCAATAAAGAAATAACACTATCTGCACCATTGATGGAAGGATCTGCTAATAAGGAAATAATCAACTCATCTACATTATGATTGTATTCTGAGCCGTAATATTGGATTAGTGAATTAATGCTATCAACAGGCGAAAGACCGCTTGTTTTTAGAATTATATTTTGAATAGTCGAATCGGTTTGAATTTGTATACTATTTACATTTACCTGAACTTCCGGTTCAATTACATTTGTTGAAGAATTAACTGTTGTCGAATTCAGATTTACATTCGGTGTTTCATTTTCGGCTGAAACAGTAACATCGGAAATTAATGTGCTTAGAACTTTTTTGGGCAGAGGAGAATTTAATTTAAGAATTAC
>JAYURB010000573.1:0-5654 GCA_043756425.1 Bacteroidota bacterium | reverse complement strand
TGAAGTAAGCACTAGTGTTCGTTTACCTACTCTGTTTATTAGAAGTACAACTCGATAGCTATCGGGACTTTCTTTACCTCTTAAAGCCCTTCTTTTTTGACTTCTTTAATCCCTTCTTCGTTATCAGCAACTCTTGCGTACCAACTTGCGAGTTTCTGCAAGTAATTAAGTTTGCCAAATTAAAATAATAATTTCTATTTATAGTTGAATAAGAAACCATAAAAACCAAAAGCAATGAAAATATTCTTGACTACTTTGACATGTTCTCTCTTACTAACCGTTGCATTCGGACAAACACATGTGGGCGGAGGAATTTACACCAGCACTACATGGACAAGAGTAAATAGCCCTTATATTGTTGACTCGAACATTGTCGTATTTCCGGGAGTCACCCTTACTATTGAGCCGGGTGTGGTGGTGAAGTTTGCGGATAATCAATTTTTGAATATCAGACAGGCTCAACTTATAGCAAACGGAACAATTACCGATTCCATAATTTTTACGAGCAATTCGCTTTCTCCTTCTCCCGGCATATATTCAGGTCTTCTTGCCGATGAAGGATATGGAAGCCAAATTAGTTATTGCAGTTTTGAATATGCTGCATCTGTATTCGGTGGTGATACAATAAGACATTGTACCGCAACATATAATGTAGATGGACTTACTTCTTTAAACCTAATCGATTCATGTATTGTGAAATACTGTACAGGACAAGGAGCAGGCAGTCATGATATCAGGAACAGTACCCTCTCAAATAATAATTCTGGCGCAGCACCCGGTTTTAATATTATTAATTGTATTATTGATTCGAGCGCTACATTCGGCATTGACTATAATGGTGGCGGAAGTGGTATTATATCAAATTGTAAAATCAGGTACAATAATGTGGGAATACAATATGGAAATTATAATGTTGATAGTTGCATCATTACCCATAACGAATTTGGAATGGTAATTTCTACCAATCCGTCAATTTCAAACTCTGTTATTGATTCTAATTTTATTGGAATACTGAACGGAAGATATGCCGGCTATAGCAGCAATACCGGCGGACGCATACATGTCTTTAATTGCGAAATAAACTACAATTCAATAGGAATAGACGAAAGTGCCCAGACTGGCTCTCCCGGCAAAAGCACCATTTCTGATTGTCATATAAATTATAATGGAACAGGAATTAAAGATTATGTTCCTACATACAATACAGGTAATACGATTACAAGAAATTATATTGAGAATGATTCCGTTGGAATTATTTTAGCAGGCTTTCCTGACACTATTTTATGCAACAGCATCTGTAGCAATATTTCTTATGGCATGAAATATCTTGGACAAAACAATATCAATGTAACAAATAACAACTGGTGCACCACAGATTCTGCTTTCATCGAATCCATAATTTATGATGGTTATGACAACATTTCATACGGACTTGTTGCTTTTTTGCCCGTTGATACTACATGCTCTCCAGTTTTTTTAACTTCCATAAATGAAATTTCCACCGAGAATATCTTTCAGATTTTTCCTAACCCCGCAACCAGTACATTTACGATAAAAAATATTTCATCAATTAAACCATCATTGCTTCAAATAATAAATGTGTTCGGCGAAATTGTTTACACAGAAATACTTTTCGCAAAGAATGACTATGTGGTTGATGCAAACTTTGCAAAGGGAATTTATTTCGTGAGCGTAAGTGATGAAGAAAATAATGTAGTGCGAAAATTAATTATTGAGTAAATTAGGAGTTGAGTATGCTGATAACACGAAGATTAAATGCAATTGAAAAAAGAAGGGGAGCAAAAGTATATGAACTGCCTGCAAGTAATAAACATTCTGCAAGTAAAAAAAATGCAACACAGGAAAACGGAGAAAATTTATATTTGTCTATTGCATTTTTTTAAGAGAGAGTGTACCGTTCTATTTCTTCTTTTTTAAACTGCATTAATCCTTGAAATGTTATGCATGCTTAGTGCTACCGTAACCTCAACATAACTACAAGAAATTACCGAATAAAAAACTCACACATCATGAGAAGCAACGTAACAATTTCAATTTTGTTCGCAGCAATTTCAATCTTTTCAACTTCATGTAATAAGGAAAGCGAAAACAGGAGAACATCTGAAATCAACGTTGCAAAATTTCAGGACTGTTATATTTCGCATTTACATGACTCGGCGACAGTTGCGAACAAATTAATCGGGACTTGGGATTGGCAAGAGCAAACCTGCATGAATAGTGGCTCCGTGATATCACAAAACAAGGTTGTGAAAGCAACGTTTAATTCATCAGGGCAATTTGTAGTGATAGAGAATTCAAACGTAATAACACTTGGCAATTGGAAGCTTAAAATGTTTGGCAATAATTTTTTTGGAGTTGATAGCACAGCGTTTGAACTTGACATTAATCAGCCTAGCGGATATCTCAATGGAATAATTTTCATATGCGACAATCAACTTCTTCTCTGTAGCAGTTATGTTGACGGTTGCAACACTTTGTTTAAGAAAGAATGATTTCTACAAATCAAACAGGCGACATTGTATTGAAGAAAAATTCATGCGAATTCCAATCAACCTACAATCTATGGTAATACGAAACAATAACGATAGGATTAAAAGAAATAATTAAATTGTAATTATTTATATTTGTAGTTAATGAATTCTGTTAGCGAACGAACCTCCCCAAAACGGAAATTTAACCAATATTCGAAATTAAAATTTATTAATATATTATACCTTAACCCTAACCTTAAGCTTACAGCTCAAATTTGATAGTACCGGCAAAAGATGGACATTTATTATATGACAGCTAAAAAAACCATATGGCAAAGAAATAAAGCGACCATTCTTTATAGCATCAGTTTAGCTTTATTGCTCTTTTTTCTCAAATGGCTAGAGCTTCGATATATACTATTTGACCATTCCATTGAAATTTACATAGGATTTATTGCAGTGATTTTTACCGGCTTAGGCATATGGCTTGCCTTAAAACTTTCAAAGCCAAAACCGGAAAGTTTTAGGATTGAAACCGTAGTGATAGAAAAAGAAGTGTACATAAATATAAATGAAAACCTGTCCGACAGGCAGGCGGGTTTTGTTCGGAATACATTACTTATCTCTCAACTTGAAATAAGCAAAAGAGAGCTGGAAATTTTGAGTTTATTGGCACAAGGTCACAGCAATCAGGAAATTGCCGAAAAACTTTTCGTTTCATTGAGCACCGTCAAAACACACAATCAAAATATTTTTGAGAAATTAGATGTGAAAAGGAGAACACAGGCAATTGAAAAAGCAAAAAAATTAAATCTCATTCCATAAAAAACTCATACTTTGGTATGAAAATAAGCGGAATTGGAAATAAATGGCCGAAAGTATGACCGACAATACTTTGACTTAAATCACATTTGCGCAAAAAAAAAATGAAAAAAAATATTATCGTCTACGGACTCATAGCAGGCATTATCGTTTCTGTTTTTATGTTATCTTCTGTCAATTACTTAAGCCATTGTAAAGGTAATGTCGATTATGATACAAGCATGCTCATTGGGTATGCTTCCATGCTCCTCGCCTTTTCTCTTGTATTTGTCGGCATTCGAAATTACAGAGATAAATTCAACGAAGGAGTTATCAGTTTTGGCCTAGCATTTAAAATAGGGATTATGATTGTTTTAATTGCTTCGACCATTTATGTTATTGCCTGGCTTATTGACTATTTTTACTTCATACCTGATTTTATTGAAAAATATTCAGCACACATGCTGGACAAAATGAAAGCAAGCGGAGCTAGTCAATTAGAAATAGATAAACAAACAGAAGAAATGGCTAATTTTGGCAGGATGTATAAAAATCCTTTCTTTAATGCAATGATGACTTACCTGGAAATTTTACCGGTCGGATTGATTGTAACACTTATCAGTTCATTTATTTTAAAAAGCAAAACAGTAAATAATTAATTTTGTAAAAAATAAAATATGAAAAAAATAGTTTTAATAATTATAGTATCAGCAGCATCTTTTGGCTTTGGCTTTGCTTTCAAATCAATCATTTCAAATCAAACGAATGACAGGGAAAATTTAAAAAGAGTAACAAGCATTGGTGGAATCTTCTTTAAATGCAAGGAGCCGCAGAAAATGCGTGAGTGGTATAAAACACACTTAGGATTAAACACCAACCAATATGGAGCAGTCTTTGAATGGCGACAAGCAACCGACTCCTCTAAAAAAGGTTTTTCGCAATGGAGTTTGTTTTCTGAAAAGACAAAATATTTTGAACCTTCCACAAAAGAGTTTATGATAAATTATCGGGTTCAAAATTTAGTAGCCCTTGTTGCAGAATTAAAAAAAGAAGGAGTTACAATTACGGATACCATTCAAACCTATGATTATGGAAAGTTTGTCCACATAATGGATATGGAAGAAAATAAAATAGAATTGTGGGAACCGAATGACATTGAATTTGAGAAATTAGGAGAACAACTTAAAAGTCCAACGACTAAATAATTAAATAACAAAATGAATATAATAGTTACAATTTTACTAGTATTGGCTGGCATCGTTGCCCTACTGTTGCTTGCTGCACTTTTCATGAAGAGGGAACATTATGTCAAACGTGAAATTATCATTAATGCGCCTCGACAAAAGATATTTGATTTTTTAAAACTAATCAAAAACCAGGAAAAGTTCAACAAACATGCAAAAGCTGACCCTGACAGGAAAGAAGTAATCACAGGAACAGACGGAACTGTTGGATATATTTATGCCTGGAGCGGAAATAAAAATGCAGGCGAAGGAGAAAAAGAAATTAAGAATATCATTGAAGGAAAAAGTATTGAAACAGAAATTCGATTTGTAAAACCGATGAAAACCAGTGTAACTATAATTATGGAGACAGAATCTATTTCGGAAAATCAAACCAAGGTAAGCTGGAGCAATGCCGGCACTTTGAAATATCCTGTGAACATAATGATACCAATGTTAGAAAAAGCGCTTCCGAAAGATATGGATAGTAGTTTATCTACTTTGAAAACAATTTTAGAGAAATAATCCCGGCACTAAATTAAAAGCAAAATGGAAGATCAAATAAATCAAAAAGACAACTCAAATTCAACTGTTGACAAAACACCAAAAGTAACAGGAATTGGCGGAATTTTCTTTTTTTCTGACAACCCTAAGGAAATGAAAGATTGGTATGCCCAAAATTTAGGACTTGAAATCAATGCCTGGGGTTCATCGAGTTTTGAATCCAGAAACATAAAAAATCCCGATGAGATAGACTCACTACAATGGAAACCTTTCAAAAAAGGAGACGAATATTTTTCTCCATCCAAAAAAGATTTTATGATTAACTACAGGGTTCAAAATATTGAAGAACTCGTAAACAAATTGAAAGAAAACGGTGTAACAATTCTTGACAACATTGCGAGTTACGACTTTGGAAAATTTGTACATATTATGGACAGTGAAGGCAATAAGATTGAGCTATGGGAGCCTAAATGAATCATTTTTTAAACGATCCTTTTTGATAGTTTGAAAGAACGCTGCAGGCGGGCCGGGAACTTAACCCCGAAAAGAAATCTTCAATAAAAGAAAGTACTTTAAATTGAGCGTGTGACCTCGTTTATGACGTTGCATCAAATGTTTCAATGCATTTATGCTG
>JAYURB010000572.1:0-5654 GCA_043756425.1 Bacteroidota bacterium | reverse complement strand
GGTTTCTGTATTTATCTTCTATCCTTTTAAACTCACCGGAAGGACCAAAGGAAGAAAGCAACCATAAAATAATTGAAATTGAAATAATAACCTTACCTGCATCAACTAAAAAAATCCGGACTTTTTCGGTAATATGTATGGCAATAGTTTTCCAACGGGGGGCACGGTACATAGGCATTTCCATAACATAAAAACTTCTCTCTTTTGAACGAATTATATGTTTCATAACCCAGGCTGCTGCTATAGCAGCAAAGAAACCAATGAGGTATAATATCATTAATACCAGTCCTTGCATATTAAAACCATATATGTACTGGCCGGGAATTATAAGTGCAATAAGAAGAGTATAAACCGGTAAACGTGCCGAACAACTCATTAGAGGTGTTACCATTATTGTAATAAGGCGTTCTTTTTTATTTTGAATTGTTCGGGCAGACATGATAGCAGGAACAGCACAAGCAACACCACTCATCAATGGAATTAAAGATTTTCCGTTTAAACCGAATCGCCGCATCATTTTATCCATGAGGAAACTTACTCTCGACATATAACCGGTATCTTCAAGTATGGCAACGAAAAAGAATAGCAATGCAATTTGCGGAATAAAGACTACGATACCGTTTAAACCGGCAAGTATTCCATCAACGACAAGATCGTTGATAAATCCGGCAGGAAGACTTTTACTTAATTCAATACTTAACCATCGAAAGCCGCTATCAATTAGATCCATCGGATAACGTGCCCATGCAAAAATCGCCTGAAATATCAGGAAGAGGATTAAAAGAAAAATGACATAGCCCCAAACTCTATGTGTTAAAATATTGTCGATGCGGTATGAATACGATTTACGAATAGGATTTTCGGGTGATTCAACATATTCATTCATTATCCCGGAAATAACTTTATATCTTTCAATAGTTTCACGCGCCTGCATTTGCGGCGCATTAAAATTATTTTCAGAACATATTTTTCTGATCTTTTCTTTATTGTATTCGTGAATTTCAAAACTTGAAATTAATTCTAAGTTGTTGGCGACAAGAAATGCATTGTAGTTGCTTTTTACTTTTACTGTTTGTCTGATTGTGTCAACAACAACAGGAGAAAATGAGTGGATATCAATAAAATTATTTTCAGGAAGAGTAAATGGTTGAGTAATCGCTTTTTTTAATTCTGTCAGTCCTTCATGCTTTCTTGCATTCATCGGAATAACCGGTATACCGAGTTTTTGTGATAATGCTTTGAAATTTATTTCGATTTTTTTAAAACGTACAATATCCATCATGTTTATTACCATGATGACAGGAATTTTAAGATCGATAATTTGGGAACAGAGGAAAAGATTCCGTTTTAGATTCGTTCCATCAGCAATAACGATGGTAACATCCGGATGCATTTCATTCTGAGGATCGCAGAGTAATTGAAATGGAATAATTTCTTCGGGTGATTTTGGATAGAGAGAATAAGCTCCTGGTAAATCAATAAACTCACAACTTACAGATTCTCCACTCTCTTTTTTTAAAATAGAATATCCAAGTCTTTTATCAACTGTAACTCCTGGAAAATTAGCAACCTTTTGATTAAGCCCGGTCAGAGCATTAAATACGGAGGACTTCCCACTGTTGGGGTTTCCTATTAATGCTATTTTAAGTTTTTCCAATGGTATGTGCTGAATCTATTATGGACAAAATGAACAATAAATGTCGAATCTTCAAATTATACTTTTTATTTTGACAGTAGCCGCTTCATTTTTTCTTAAACTGAGAATGTAACCGGAGATAGAAATTGCGATAGGATCACCAAAAGGTGCAATACGAATTACTTCAATAATTTCACCGGGAATGCAACCCATTTCCAACAGTTTCAGCGACAATTCATAATCTGTAAAAGATTCGATTATACCCTTTTGACCTAGTTTTAAATCAGATAAATTATGAAATTCGGTTTCCATCCTTCAGGCAGAATAATTTAAAAACGCTTTCAAAAGTATTTTTTATTTCTTAAAAAAATGGAGGATTACAGGAGGACAAAAGGATGATTTTCAGCCTTTGACTTCCTTATTGTGTTTGGTATAATTACCTAAAACCGGAGGACAATCACATTTTTTCTTAAATAAAGCACAACCGGACGACATTAAGCATAGAGCTAAAAGTATAATCAATACCGGTTTTGAAACTTTTTTCATTCGTAGGCGCAAAGATAGGTATTTTTTGGTCGGAGGTTTTTTGGCTTTTTAAAATTACACACAAAAGAAATTGAATAGCGAAATAGAAATTCGTGTGCACGTGTACACGAATACTCGTACCTGGTCGTATTGAAAACTTGTACTAATTATCTTGATTCATCATACCTGATACTTGATACTAATTGTTATTTTTAGCACGTTTATGAACTGGTTATTTCATCTGGGCAGATATTGGATCTTTATCAAAGAATTGATCATTAAGCCCGAAAAATTTTCGATCTACTCAAAACAATTAATCCGCGAACTGGATAATTTCGGTTATGGGTCAATTGGTATTGTAGCTCTCACTTCTGTTTTTATGGGTGCCGTTATAACCATTCAAACAGTTTATAATCTTGTAAATCCTCTTGTTCCAATTTCTGCAGTTGGTATTGTTGCCCGTGATTCTATCATTTTAGAATTTTCTCCAACGATGATGTCTTTAGTGCTTGCCGGAAAAATTGGTTCAAGCATTGCCTCTGAGATCGGTACCATGCGTGTTACTGAACAAATCGATGCTCTGGAAATTATGGGAATAAATTCTTCAGCTTACCTTGTTTTGCCGAAAGTTGTTGCAGCACTTCTTATTTTTCCTTTTGTCGTTGTTATCTCCATGTTTTTAGGAATATTTGGTGGTTGGATGGCTGGCACTCTTGCCGGTGTTGTTAGCTCCAGTGAATATATTCAAGGCATACAAAACAATTTTGTTCCTTTCAATATTGTATTTGCACTTATCAAGACGATTACTTTTGCTTATCTGATTACTACTGTTTCTGCATACCACGGTTATTATACAGAAGGCGGTGCACGGGAAGTTGGCGAATCAAGCACGAGCGCTGTTGTTTACAGCAGTATTTTAATTTTAATTTTCGATTATATTTTAACTCAGTTGATTCTTACATGATCGAAGTCATCAACATATCTAAAGGTTTTGGTGAAAGTAAAATTCTCCGGAATATCAGTAGCCGCTTTGAAACCGGTCAAATGAACCTTGTAATCGGAGGTAGCGGAAGTGGGAAAACTGTTATGATGAAATGTATGGTTGGACTTTTAGAAGTCGATACCGGGCAAATTCTTTATGACTCTAAACCATTCTCCGGACTCAACAGAAAAGAAAGAAAACCATTTCGTCAGGAAATTGGAATGGTATTTCAGGGCGGTGCATTATTCGATTCTTTAAATGTCGAAGACAATGTGATGTTCCCATTGAATATGTTTACAAACATGAGCCTGGAAGAAAAAAAAGAACGTGTTAATTTTTGTTTGAAAAGAGTCAACCTAATCAATGTAAATAAACTTAACCCGTCTGAATTGTCGGGCGGAATGAAAAAACGTGTTGCCATTGCACGGGCTATTGGCCCAAATCCACAGTATCTTTTTTGTGATGAGCCAAACTCCGGACTGGACCCGCAGACATCCATTGTAATCGACAACCTTATAAAAGAAATTACAGAAGAGTTTAATATTACCACTATCGTAAATACTCATGATATGAATTCTGTTCTCGAAGTTGGCGATAAAATTGTTTTCCTTTATAAAGGCGAAAAATGGTGGGAAGGCAATGTCGATGATATATTACGCACCGACAATAAAGAACTCAACGATTTTATTTTCGCAACAAAACTTGCAAAAAGCATGAAAAAAATTTAACGATAAAATATGTTTCAATTTTTTTACTAAGATTCTTGATTCTTGATTCTTTCCCGATAGCTATCGAATTGGCGTCAAGCTAAGAGAGGAAATTTTATGTCATCCCTTCGGGATTGAAAGGCTTACAGACGGATTACATTTTACAAAAATGCCACTCCTTCGGAGTTGACAATGTTAAATCCCGAAGGGATGATAGTATTATAGAACGGAGTGAACGATCTTACGCCAACCCTGAAGGGCAATGTCGTTTAGTTAAGGGATAAAAAAGTAAAAGCCATTGAGTTACAAACTGTATTACTACAGTTCTTTGTAGTGACTAAATACAATAACTCAATGGTTGAAGCAAATATAAAAATAATAGAAGAACTAAAATGTTTTTTACAAACAGTTTGTAATGACCCAATGATCCGAAGGCTGGTTACACAATCAGAAAATAATTTTATTCGAGAGAGAAAATTACCACTTGAACGGATTGCAAGCCTTGTTATTAATATGCCCAAACGTAGTTTGAGTATTGAAATACAAGAGTTCTTTTATTATTTGGGGAATGATTTAAAACCCAGTACAAAAGGGGCTTTCAGCTTGCAAAGAGGAAAGCTTAAGCCTTTGTTTTTTGAAGTATGGAACCAATGGCTGGTGAGCTGTTTTTATCATTACTATGGCGAGAAAGTTAAACGCTGGAAGGGTTTTCGGGTGCAAGCAGTAGATGGTTCGACAGCCTATCTAATGAATAAGAAAGAGGTGATTGAATATTTTGGTACACAGGATAACCAACATGTATCAATACCCATGGCAAGAGTGATGCAGATACAAGATATATTAAATGACATAACTGTTCGGGGCGTCATTCGTCCAATTAAGGAATCAGAAAAATCAATTATGGCGGGATGGGTGAGCAATTTGTATGAAGATAGTATAACACTCATGGATCGTGGTTACCCCAGTTATGGGCTGATGTACTTGATGAATAATCAAGAAACACCTCGTCGTTTTGTGATGCGTTGTAAGGAAAGTTTCAATAAAGAGGTTAAGCAATTTATGCATAGCAGAAAAAACACCAAGATCATTAAACTGCGTCCCTCCCCAAATGCAATTGTTAGATTAGGCGAACAGGGTTATATAATAACAGGTGAAACAACTATAACCGTGCGTATAGTAAAAGTAAAACTGAGTAGTGGTGAAGTAGAAGTATTATTAACTAATTTATATGATGAAAAATTATTCACCACAGAAGATTTAAAGTATTTATATGGACTTCGTTGGGGAATAGAAACGACATACTGCAAACAAAAAAATCAACAACAAATGGAACAGTTCAGTGGACATCGGGTAATTTGCATTCAACAGGATTATGCAGCCGGTTTGTTTGTTGCCAATCTACAAAGCCTTGTAGAGAAACAATGCGAAAATTATTTACATGAGATAAATAAAAGACGAAAGTATCGCTATAAAATTAATCGCAACATAAGTTGGGCCTCTTTAAAGAATAAGATAATCAAACTATTTTTGCACAATGAAACAGAACAATTATTGCAGCAACTCCAAAAAGAATTTGAAAGAAACACAGAACCCATAAGACCAGGAAGACATTATCCACGAATTATAAAAGCAAAACGTCTACACGGTAAATATCAAACCTTTACAAACTATAGGAGGGCAATATGAGCTTAACTAAACGACATTGCCCTTCAGGGTTGGCGCAAGAACGTTCACTTAATTCTATAATAATTTCATCCCTTCGGGATTTAACATTATCAACTCCGAAGGAGTGGCATTTTTGTAG
>JAYURB010000571.1:0-2465 GCA_043756425.1 Bacteroidota bacterium | reverse complement strand
AACCTAATCATGCCATCTATGCTGTCCAGGCGGCATTGGAGATTCGTGAATTTGTAGAACGCGAGAAGGAAAATCGTAAAGAATCTAATCTTCCTTTTTTTGAAATCAGAATCGGCCTGAATAGTGGACCAGTCGTTGCAGGAATCGTCGGTATCAAGAAATTCGCCTACGACATCTGGGGCGACACTGTAAACATTGCCTCCCGAATGGAATCGTGCGGAGAGATTGGCAAAGTCAACATCAGTCATTCGACATATGAATTGGTGAAAGATCATTTCAATTGTACTCATAGGGGAAAAATTCAGGCGAAGAATAAGGGAGAGATTGATATGTATTTTGTCGAGAAGAAAGATTGACTTAAATAATATTTTATTGCCACAAAAGAACGAATGTTTTATTTTTATTCATGCATTCGTGACAAATATTATAGTGGGTCAATTCGAAAAACCAATCCCCTCGACTACCTGGGGGACCAGGTTTGCTTTTTACATTTTCCCGAAGAGAAAAAGCACATAACACATTCCGGTCCTCGCTGTGCAGGATTTTCAATTCTGCACAGCGGGAGGATGATGTACAAGGAGTTGATTATGCGTATACTCTACAAGGTTGGTTGAAGGGAATAAATGCAGGTCAATTAAAGCCCAATATGGATATGGGAAACGACGGTCAATTAGGGAATACGATCAATCAATTTGCACGGGATGCATATGGCTTTACCCTGGGCTATTTCAATAATGATTATTCTAGTATAAGCAGCGATCAATTTGAAATTAATTACAATCCCTCTGGAGGTTCTTCATTTGGAGACGCAAGCTATAAGAATATAAATTTAATGAACAATGGATTATTTAATGGCAATATCCGCCATAGTGTTATATCTTTGGATAGCATGAATTACCCGACTCTAGGTTATAGGTATCATTATGATCAACTTAATCGACTCACAGGTCAATTATCATTTATGGACATAGATTCTACAAATAATAAATGGTTAGCCCAAGGCGCCTTAAATGATTATCGCGAGGGAGTGCAATATGATCCTAATGGAAATATTATTCAGTATAGACGTAACGGTACAACTTCAATGGGTAATTTATCTGAAATGGATAGTTTAACGTATCACTATGATCCATTTACTAACAAATTGAATTTTGTTTCTGATAGTGTAAGCTCAAGTAATTATACAAATGATATTGATGATCAGGCATCAAATAACTACCAATATGACTTAAATGGCAATCTCGAGAACGATATTTCTGAAAACAGTTATTATCTTTGGACGAATTCAGGAAAGCTGGAATTTGTTGGTAATAATAATTATAATATTGAATTCGAATACGATGCTTTCGACAATAGAATTAGTAAGCGTATTTATGATGTGAATGCTGAATTGGAAATTGTAACATACTATGTCAGAGATGCTCAAGGAAATATTATGGCAACTTATGATTGGCGAAATTATGACACACTTTATTTAAGAGAATTTAATATTTACGGCAGTAGTCGATTAGGAATATTGAATGTTGATAAACCAATGCTTTGTATTAATAATTGCATCCCTGTTCAATCAACTTCTCATTGGGTAGGTAAAAAACTATATGAATTAACGAATCATTTGGGTAATGTATTAGCAACAATAACAGATAGAAAAATTGCTTTTGACAATAACAATGATGGAAATGCAGATTGGTATTTGCCTGAAATTGCATCAGAAAATGATTATTATCCGTTTGGGATGGTAATGCCTGAGAGGAATTTTAATGCCGGAGAGTATAGGTTTGGGTTTAATAGGCAAGAAAAGACAAATGAGATTAGTGGGGCTGGAAATCATGCCACCGCAGAATTTTGGGAGTACGATACGCGGCTAGGAAGAAGATGGAATCTTGATCCGAAGCCTGATTTTTCATTTAGTTTGTATAGTTGTTTTAACAATAACCCAATTTATAACATCGATGTAAAGGGAGATACTTCTTATAGATTTAATCATGAAGGAAAATTTCAAGGCATGACTGATACAGATCGAAACGGCATCTATGAATCGATTGGTAGTTTTAGTACAGAGAAGAATAAGGTTGGTAATGAAATTCAAACTTGGAAATCAGAAAGAGCTTTTGCATTCAATGATCCTCAGAATGATAAATATCAGCTAAATGACCTTAAAATTGGTGATAAGGCTTTACAAATAATCTCTGACCCTGAAGTTAATGATTTGATGGTAAAATCTGATATAAAAAATAGAAATGTATTTGCGAGAACTTACTTTGCAGCCACAGAAAATGGAGGGCCTAATAGCTCTGGCAATAAGTTAGATTTTGCAATGAGATATTTAGATGGTTCACCAAGTGGTGGAAAGAATGATAATAAAGGAGGTTTCTTTCTTTTTGGAAATGAAAACTTTTCTTATAATACAATGGATGCTGGGAATTGGCTCTATGGTCAAGCAATGCAAAGAATGGGATTTGGTT
>JAYURB010000570.1:0-2468 GCA_043756425.1 Bacteroidota bacterium | reverse complement strand
TTTCATTTCCTTAATGCCCCAGACAGAAGCTTTCAGCTGATTTTCTATCAGGTAGTAATCCGTTCTATTGTTATCGTTGAGTTTGTTCGAATCAAATTTTTTCAGCGAATCAAGTTCAGCTTCATTAAATGCCAGTTCTTTATCGCGTTGTGCTTTATCGGGAACATTTAAAACATTATCGTATTTGTGAAAGCCAACAGAGCTTGCCCATGTTGGATACATTTCCCAAAAGCGCAATACAAGTCCTTCCTTATAGTTACTAAAAGCGGAATCGGGAAGTAAGGTAGTTTCATTCATACTGTTTTTATTTCCTTGTGAGCAGGACATAATAATTACTGTTGCCAATAAGATGTAAGTATATTTTTTCATGATTTTAGTTTACCCGCTAAATGTAGAAAAAAATTGTTCAGCAAGAAGTAAATTGACACTTTTAGTTGATAGAAATCAATTTAATTTGATATTTAAATAGAATCAGGGTTAAAGGTATTGCCACGAATACACCTATTTTTCAGGGGGGAAGGTTTTGTAATTTTTGTTTGAATGGAAATGAGATAAATCAGAGAGAAGTTTGTGGAGGCAATTATGTATTTTAGGAGGAATAACCGGCCCTTCGGCTGCGCTCAGCCGGGCTATTATAAAGTATATATCATTTTCACTCATATATTGGTTTTATATGGAGTTTTGTAACCATAGTTTTGCAAAATTAAAAAAGGTGAAGGGGCTAAACATACTATGAAACGGTTACATGTTAAGCTTATCTATTATTCTAATTCAACCATCACTCAACAAAGCAACTTCTCAGATGATCAAAAAAATAAAACCGCTCCCAGCTGAGCGAAGCCGAAGCTTAATTAAAATAGAGGCGGTCCCTGAGCGCAGCCGAAGGGCCAGTCTCTATGCACACCCAAATGAAGTTCCTGAGCTCATCCGAACGACCTTTCCTGAACGCATCCAAAGGACTTTTCCTGAACGTATCCGAAGGACGTTTCCTGAGCTCATCCGAACGACGTTTCCTGAACGCATCCAAAGGACTTTTCCTGAACGTATCCGAAGGACGTTTCCTGAGCGAAGCCGAAGGACGGTTCCTGAAGCCGAAGGAAATTAATAATAATGAAAAAGATATTTAAAATAAAACAATGACATATCCGCTCTATTCAAAGAACATTTTTCCTGCAAAAATTCGTCCCATTATTTCACAAACCACTCAATAAAAATTTCCTAAGAAACCAGAAAAGAAGGATTATGCTTAATAGGAAAATTACAGGAGTTAGCAATGAAACATTTTTTATGAGCATCATTATGTAATTCACGGGCACGTATAATCATTGACTCATTGATAACGGTTACAACAGGATTTAGCGTGACAGAAACAAAACGACCGCCATTTACTGAGTCGAAAAGCAGCGTGCCGGCAGCCTGATCTTTATAGTCTACAACGATGATTCCCGCATCGGCACATAAGTGTAAATACCAAAGCATGTGACAAGTAGACAATGCAGCGACAAAAAAATCTTCAGGATTATGTTTTGATTTATCGCCATGAAAAATGGAGTCGGAAGAACATTGCAGATCAGCTTTTCCGTCTATATGTAAAATATGATTTCTTGAATAAGCAAGGTAGTCGGAGGTGCCGCTTCCTTTGTTTCCTATCCATTCAATATTTGTAGTATATGTATGTTCTTTGTTCATTGAATTATGTTTCAGCAGTTAGGTATTGTGAATTTTCAAAGGTATTAAAATCCAATGTTATGAGGAAATTTATACTTCAAACTAAAATGATTTGAACAACTTTTGATGAAATTTATTTTTCAATTTCTTAAGATTAAATAGAATTTACTAAATATGCATATTTAGAATATTGATGCTTTCTTTAGATAATTTTCGGAATATAAAAACATAGGGGCTTAGTAATGAAACAGACTAACTTATCGATAACCTTATAACCTTAGTAACGAAACGAACTAACTTATAAACAACCTTATTACCTTATTTCCTTCAATAAGGTAATAAGGTAAGTGTATGGGAAGTTAACTGTTGTTACTAAGCCCCTATGTTTGTAAAGTTATAAGTTTGTACAAAAACTTATATCATGAAAGAAAAAATAAGCTTCACCGGACAGAATATCTACATAGGATTTGATGTTCACAAAAAAGATTGGAAAGTTACAATTATGTCTGAGAATATAGTTCATAAAACATTTTCTCAGGCTCCAAAGCCTGAACTTTTGGTTAATTATTTGAGAAAAAATTTCCCTGGAGCCAACTACCATTCTGCATATGAAGCAGGATTTTGTGGCTATTGGATTCACTACGAATTAAAGCGATTGGGAGTAAATTCAATAATTGTTAATCCAGCTGATATTCCAACTACCCAAAAGGAAAAAGTGTTTAAGGAAGACAAACGGGATAGTAGAAAAATTGCCAAAACGCTTTCGAACGGCGATCTAACTGCTATCCATGTACCCCAAG
>JAYURB010000569.1:0-2478 GCA_043756425.1 Bacteroidota bacterium | reverse complement strand
TTCTGACGAATTAATGACTAAAATAGTATCATTTAGACAGAAAACTGACATTGTTTTGTTTGTAAAAGACAAACCTTTACTTAAATTTGTCAACATTCAATTACTAATTCCCAAAACCCTAAATTAAAATAATAATGAAAAAAAGTTTACTCATTTGCCTGTCAATGGCTCTAAGCTTAGCTTCGATTGGACAGGTTGCTAATTACTACCCAAATGGGTTTCGAAGAGCGCATCTTCCTGCAGCATTACAAAACAAAAGTATTACCGTTCATCGTAATTCTAAATTAATTGACAACCAGGTTCCTCCTATTTTTAATACTACCGGGGTTCCGCTTAAAATAGCTGGTCCTCTTCAACCAATAGGCTTAGAAGATCCTGTTGGCTGTACTTTTTATGATTTACAGACAAATAATTCCATTTCCAACCGTATCGTTGTTAATGATGATGGAACTATTTCTGCAGTGTGGACAACTTCACCGACTTCATTACCGTCTACTACTCCTCCTTACCCTGATCGTGGAACAGGTTATCGTTATTGGGACGGTACGACATGGAATAGCACTCTTTGTCCATCAACACGTGAGGAGAATTCCCGAACAGGGTTTACAAATATTGCTGTAACGTCAACCGGTAAAGAATTGATTATTGCACATCAGGCTGTTGCTGGTACAGGCGGTTTCAATTCAATTGCTGTAAGCAGACGTGCAACAAAAGGAACAGGTGCTTGGACATTTTCAACTCCTTTTGGACTTACATCGCACGATACCTGGCCAAAAGCTTGTGCAGCCGGTGATTATGTATATGCTATTTGGCAAGGAAGTGGTGCAGGAGCAAACACAGCAACCCCGGCTCCAATTGTAGCAGGACAAAGCGGTCCTATCTTTTTTACCCGATCACAAGATGGAGGTATAAATTGGGACCCTAAGATTGTACCAACTCCAATTGATTCAGATTATTACGAAGGATTCGGAGGCGATAGTTATGCAATTGATGCGCATGATAGTATTGTGTGTATTTCTTTCGGTGATACTTATACAGATATTGGTTTAATAAAGTCGACAGACTATGGTGTTACATGGACAAAAAAAATTGTTCAAACTCATCCAATACCTCATTATACTGATAGCATAAAAACAGATTTAAATGCTGATGGAATTAACGATACCTTATATACTAACAGTGGAGATTCAAAAGTTTTAGTTGATAACGACGGAAGGTGTCATGTATGGTTTTCGGGATTATTTTATTGGAACGACTCAATAGGTGATGGTTCATACAGCCTTAAATGGGGAACCGATAGCTTAGAATACTGGAATGAAAACATGGCTACAGATGCTTATGTTCCAATCGCAGCTACACAAGATTTTAATGGTAATGATACTATTGATGTACCCCAAGATACGTCAACCAATTGCACGAATACATTATCCTGGGGAAATTATGGCGGTGGATTAACACAAATGCCATCTGCCGGTATAGATAACAACGGCACCATTTATTTAACGTATCAAGCAATTAATGAATCGGCAGATACTTTAACTTTCCATCAATTACACCGTCAAGTATATATGATGACACTTCCAAGACCTTACGATCCGATTAATTGGACATATCCTTACAACATTATTCCTGATACTGCAAACGGTGGTTATGGGGAATTTCAAGAGGGTGTATTTGCCTGCGTAGGAAGACATGTTGATGCTTATGCCCATGTTGTTTATCAACGTGACGAGGCTCCCGGTCATGCCTTAGCCACAGCTGGCACGTGCGATAACTTTCACAACTTGGGAAATTCAAGCGAAATTATAGTTGTTAAAGTTGATGCTGCAACCGTTGGAATAAAATCTGCTACACAAAATAATTTATTTGTGAGCCAAAATTACCCTAACCCTGTTAAGGGAATGACTTATATTAATGTTGGCTTGAAAAAAGCAAGCGATATTAAATTTGAAGTTTTTGATCTAATTGGTAAATCCGTATATTCTGAAAACAGAAAACAAGCTAATACCGGAACTCATACAATAAACTTAAATACTTCAAGCTTCAGACCAGGAATTTATACTTATACTGTATCTGCAGATGGTCAAAAGACCACTCGTAAGATGATTGTTCAATAAGTAAAAAACATCTATAAAAAAACCCTTCGATAATCGAAGGGTTTTTTTTTGCTTAATATTCTGAAGATGTTATGCCCCGTTAACTAAATACTAAAAGAAAAATCACTAAGAAAGGTTGAATAGATCAACAACACCCGGAGTCCTGTGAGCTGTAAAACCCTCTGCATACCTTGCCCCTATCGGTCGGCCCATTTCCATGGCTCTTGCAGCAATAAATTCCATAAATTCAATTCCGGAAATTGCAGTTTCAGGTTCTGAAGATTGTGGGTCATAAAACTGAGAAGAAAATGCCTTTACAGCTGCTATTTTCTTGTCCCAAACGCTGGTTATATCGATAGCAAAATCAGGTTTAATATGTCTG
>JAYURB010000568.1:0-2481 GCA_043756425.1 Bacteroidota bacterium | reverse complement strand
CATTGCTAGCAGGAAAGGATTTTAAAATTAAAAACCGTTTCCAGCAGCATGAGTTATTTTATAAAATCATGCGTTCGGAGAAATGGGCTGTGTTTCTCATTCTGACATTCATACTTATTATTGCAATGTTCAATGTGATTAGTTCATTGACGATGCTTGTTATCGATAAGAAAAAAGACATTGCTATTTATAGAAGTATGGGGGGAGAGACAAGTTTTCTGAGAAAAGTGTTTCTGATTGAAGGAATGATGATAACGGTTTCCGGTGCTCTTGTTGGCTTGTTGATTGGTACAGTCATTTGTTATGTTCAACAGCGTTTTGGTTTGATTGAACTTGGGGGGTCGGGGTCATTTGTAATTGATAGTTACCCGGTTAAAATTGTTGTTGTTGATTTTGTTTATGTGTTTTTTACGGTTTGTTTGATTGGACTTTTTGCGGCTTGGTATCCGGCTAGGAGATTGATAAGGGAGAAAATTAATTTGAAGGTGATTGCGGGGGAGGAGTAGGCTTCTGTTTGAATGTAGTGGTAGTTTTATTGTCGGGTTTTTAACCACAGAGTACTCAAAGGTCAAACACAAAGTTCACAAAAAAAATAGTGTTACTTAATGCCGCATCATTTTTTCTTTAATGGAAATCTTCTGAATCACCCTTCTTTGAGAACTTTGTGCTAAGCCTTTGTGCGCTTAGTGGTTAACAAAAAAAACATAACTACAAAATCAATTTCTAGTTCAAAACAATATCTCGAAATCTACATAAAGCAAAATCTACAACAATCCCGCCTTCAAAAGATACTCCCCAATTTGAATAGCATTAGTGGCAGCGCCCTTTCTAAGATTATCTGAAACGATCCACATATTGAGTGAACGATCCTGCGATTCGTCGCGGCGGATGCGACCTACGAAGACTTCATCTTTTCCTTCAGCATATAGGGGCATGGGATACTCTTTCTTACCGGGATTGTCGAAAACAACAACACCGGCAGTATTCATTAAAATATTTTTTACATCTTCAATTGAAAAATCATTTTCGAATTCTACATTGACAGATTCACTGTGCCCTCCTTTTACAGGTACACGAACAGTGGTGGCTGTAAGTCTGATGCCGGGATCACCGATAATTTTTCGTGTTTCATTTACCATCTTCATTTCTTCCTTCGTATAATTGTTGTCAAGAAAGACATCAATCTGCGGAAGCACATTCATATCAATAGGGTAAGCATAAGCCATCTCTCCTGAAATTCCTTTTCGTTCATTCATCATCTGATCGACGGCTTTTTTTCCTGTACCTGACACCGACTGATAAGTTGATACAACTATGCGTTTGATTTTATATTTTTTATGAAGAGGATTTAAAGCCATTACCATTTGAATGGTAGAACAATTGGGATTAGCAATAATTTTATCAGAGGCTACAAGTTCTTGTGCATTTATTTCAGGAACAATTAACTTTTTTGACGGGTCCATACGCCATGCTGAAGAGTTGTCAATTACAGTCGTTCCCACTGCAGCGAATTTTGGCGCCCATTCAAGTGATGTATTTCCGCCGGCAGAAAAAAGTGCCAGATCAGGTTTTTGAGAGACAGCATCATCCATAGAAATAACCTTGTATTTCTTTCCCCGGAAGGAAATTTCTTTTCCTATCGAACGCTCTGTAGCAACAGGCAATAATTCAGTAACGGGAAAATTTCTTTCTTCTAAAACTTTTAACATGACTTGTCCTACCATTCCTGTAGCACCTACGACTGCAACTTTCATTTTGTTTAATATATTATCCGGCATATATAGTGTTGGAAATCGGTTTTTGCCGTTATAGTTTTGTCCTGCAAAATAAAACATTCCATCCAATGAAGTTTTACCTGGCTGTTATTTTTTCTTTACAGCTTTTAAACCTGAATGCACAGGTCGAAGATCATTTCGACGACGGTGATTTTTACAATTCACCGGCATGGACAGGCGATGGAGCTGTATTTAACGTAAATATGGGTGGACAGTTGCAATTAAATGCACTTTCTGCGGGGAATTCTTCCCTTGCTGTTCCTGCAAACCTTGCTTCACTCGACTCCTGCGAATGGCGCTTATTTATATATCTAAATTTTGCTCCTTCTACATCGAATTATGCACGTTTTTATCTGGCCTCGGATCAGTCAGATCTAAATCAGCCATTAAATGGATATTTTTTACAATTTGGTGAAGCCCTTTCTAATGATGCTATTGAATTATTCAGGCAAAATGGAAGTATTGTAACTTCTGTATGCAGAGGTTCATCAGGACTAATTGCCAATTCTTTTTCTGCCGGTATTAAGGTTTTCAGAAACCATTCAGGACTATGGACCCTTTCTGTCGATTATCAGGGAGGTATCAATTATCAGGAGGAAGCTTCAGGTATCGATACTGTTTTTCAAAGTGCGACTTATTTAGGAGTCAACTGTCTTTATACATCAGGAAATATTACCAAATTTTATTTTGATGATTTTTATGCAGG
>JAYURB010000567.1:0-14928 GCA_043756425.1 Bacteroidota bacterium | reverse complement strand
CAAATATTTCCGTATTTTCAAACCAGTTTGGTATAATTATCCCCAAAAGAATTAGTATTTTTAACCCAATTACGAACGTGCTTATCATATTTAAAATTAAATTTAACCTTTATGCTTAACGGAGAATACAACGATTCAATAGCGTTATTACTTATCCGAGTTGTAACAGGCATATTATTTTTTTTTCAGGGCTATGATAAAGTATTCAATATAAAAATAAGTAATGTGGTGGCGACTTTCAATGATCCACTGAATAAGTTCCGGATTCCGCAGGCAATTTTAAAACCCCTTATTACCATTTCTTCTTTAATTGAATTGATCTGCGGTTTGCTTCTGATCATTGGACTATTTCGAAATCCTGCATTAATGCTTCTTGCTTTAAATATGATATTTGTTGCATTTTCTTTTAGTTTCATTAAACCGATGTGGGATTTGAAATTCTATTTTCCAAGAATGATTTTTCTGATTATTCTTCTTTTTTGCCTTCCCGGCAATGACTTTTTTTCACTCGATTGGTTTTTCAAAATTGGTCAGTTTTATCCATAAAAAAACCCTTTAAA
Organism: Bacteroidota bacterium; assembly: GCA_043756425.1. Classification (GTDB taxonomy): domain Bacteria; phylum Bacteroidota; class Bacteroidia; order AKYH767-A; family 2013-40CM-41-45; genus JADKIH01. Next base: position 14,368 of record JAYURB010000567.1, on the reverse strand, counting down.
CGGAAGGTTAAATTTCCGCTAAAGGGCTTACCACATGAACACACACAAGTATTTTACGAAGCTTTATAAGGCTGGAAATTAATATCTACAATTATTTGAGCGTCTTTGGCAACCTTGTCTTTTACCAAGGAAGGAATTTCAATTTTATAATCTTGAAGCGGAATGCTGAATTTCGACTTTCCATTTGTTACGGCATTGTCTTTTACAGTCAGTGTACCTGTTGCTGTAACTTCTTTTGTTTCTCCATGAAGGGTTAGCATACCTTTAATGTTGACCTTATATTCTCCGTCCTTTTTCAAATCGACAGAACTCATGTTCAATACGGAGCCTTTAAAAATGGCTTTAGGAAATTCGTCAGACTCCACATAATTTTCATTGAAATGTTCCTGCATTAATGCTTTTTCAAAATTAAAAGCTTTCATGAGTACTGCGAATTCTAAAGCTCCGGTAGTAACTTCCAGAATGCTCGTTGCTTTCTCATTAGTTCCAGATATTTTTTCAGGTGACGATGCAGATGTTGCATCAAATACTATTTTACCGTTTTTGGTAAAAAATTTTGTTTGAGCCTGCGCAGCAATGCATGCTAAAGCTAAAACAAGGGAGAGCAATATTTTTTTCATATTCAATTTTATTTATTTGTAGATTATTAACTTAAATTATTTTTCAGGGACAACGGTACAATCGACCATAACTACATCCATCAAAACTCCTGAACAAATTCCTTTAATACATACTTCTTGTCCTTCTTTAATTTGTAATACATTGCTCTGAGCTTGAGGTTCAAATTCACATCCTATACCTGCCAGATCAGGGCCCTGTAGTGTTATACAATATTGTCCTGCACTATTTTTGGATTTTTCTGAAACAACTCCTTTTACTTCAATAATTTTTCCAAGATATTTTGTGTTTGCTTTCTTTTCATTGGAGTCGTACTCACTTACGAGTGAGGTTGCATCAAGCGTAAATGCCGGAGTTTCATTAGAAACACTTTGATGTGGTTTATGATACAGATAGTAAGCAAAAGCAACTCCTGTAATCATGGCAATGGCTGTTGTTAATAATAATATCTTTTTCATAGTGATCAAAGGTCTGGGTTTATTATGTATTGTTGATGAAGTATTGATGGGCTGTTTCATGGTATAGTTTAATTCCTGTTTTTAATTAAACAATGTCTTACAGTTTTTATTTATTTTAGAACTAGCAAATCAGTTTTGTAATAGTATTGTCATTTTATTTATAACGAATAAATTACCTTTTAATTTGGTGTACCCATCTGTATCCATGATCTTATTTCATCTATTTTACATTGAGGTAATTTACTGCCGCCTTTGGGCATAGGCTGATATCCTGCATTGTGATTCATACTACCCAGTAATTTTCCTGAATTAGCAGCGGCAACTATAGAAGAATAAGTTTCAAGGTTAATTTGTCCCCCGGCTGTAGCTCCCGAATGACAGCCAATACAATAACTCTGCATCATCGGAAAAACAGTTCCGGAGAAGGTAACATTATTTGTATCGCAGATGTCTTCACAAGCATTATTCTTCGCGCCTTGTAGAATCCAGTTATTAAGGATGTTTATTTTATCCTGACTTAATTGTCCTGAAGGTGGCATCCTTTTGTCAGGATCTGTTTCAAACAATACTTCATAGATTTTGCTGTTACCCGGATTTCCCGGCTCTACGTCGCCTGTATTAATGATAGCGGAATAGTTATCTAAAATTATATTTTCTTTATGATCTGCAGTGGAGTGGCAGTTGCTTTTTGCACAATTGGATATCAGCAAAGGAAGAACCTGATTTTCGAAATAAATTGAATCAGGATCACAGGTAGACAATCCACCTCCGTTATTAGAAACAATTGCTTTTTTAGCAGGAATGATGTCCGTTTCGTGTTTACAGGAATTTAAGACAAGCATCAGTAAAACCATCAGGAATATTAAACCTGCCAGGAATGTGTCGAATAAAATTTCTTTTCTTTTTAACATTATGTACCCAAAAGTATGGCAAAGGTCACATAGAAATAAATGAAAGTTGCTGAATAAGGAAAAATGCCAATTGAACCGGTTTATTTCTCCTTACCGGCCAGCCATTCCTTAAAAAAAGAGGATCTTTCAGTACTTACAATGGTGTCCATATCGGTGGGAGGATTTAAAACAACTTTTACCCTCGACTTTGAAAAGGAGTACATTTCGTTTATAGAGTCAATACTAATGATAAATTGACGGTTTATCCTGAAAAATCGTTCAGGGTCAATAATTAATTCAAGCTTGTCCAGATTATACTCTATTGGATAATTGTGATTATCCTTTGTCTTTAAATAATTAATTTTTTCTTCAGTATAAAAATAAGCTACCTGACTTATATCAATTGTTTTTATGCGTTCTCCGAATCGTATTAAAAAACGTTTTTTAAAAGATTTACTTTCATCTTTTATGCTCTCCAAAAGTGCTTTCAAATCCTGAGGCTCTTTTTTAGATTCATAAATTTTTTTGTATTTTTTTATTGCAAAATCAAGCTCTTCTTTTTTAACAGGCTTGAGAAGATATTCTACACTATTTACTTTAAAAGCTTTAATTGCGAATTCATCATAAGCTGTAATAAATATTACAGGTGACTCAACTTTTATCAGGGAAAAGATTTCAAAACTTGAACCGTCAGCAAGGTTAATATCCAGTAAAATCAAATCGGGAGCAGGATGAGTTTTTAACCACTCAATTGCAGATATAACGCTAACCAATACATCCAGAATTTCTGCTTCAGGTTCGACTTCAGCAAGGATCTTTTGTAAGCGAAGTGCTGCCGGTTCTTCGTCTTCAAGTATTAAGACTTTCATTTTTCGAAGTTAATAAAGGTATTTTAACAGAGAAAATATTCGCATCTTTTTTTATCTCAATTTTTTCAATAGTGAGTAATTCATAGCGATTAATAATGTTCTGCAAGCCCATCCCGGTAGAAGATTCATTTCCAATCTTAGGATTAATATTATTGCTGATTTCCATTGTATCATTTTTGGCGGAAATCAAGATTTTCAATGTACTCTCCTTTGATACAGCATTGTGTTTAATGGCATTTTCAGCCAATAGCTGTAAGGTTAGGGGAGGAACATATTTGCTTTTTCGTATGTTTTCATCAATCATTATTTCAAGAATTAAATTATCGCCGTATCTTTTTTTTTGAATAAAAATGTAATTGTCCAGAAGCTTAATTTCTTCCTGAACCGATATTAAATTTACCTCTCTGTAATTTACAATGTTTCTGAAAAATTCCGAAAGTTTTTCAACATATTCAACTGCCATATTGGGTGAGTTTTCAATAACCGTAATTAACGTATTAAAACTGTTGAAAAGAAAATGCGGATTGACCTGGCTCCTCAGTGTTTCAAACTGAAACTCTATTTTTTCCTGTTTAAGTTTGTCAATCTTTCTAATCCTTGACTCCCTTCTTCTAATGACTATCAATACTAATCCTGCAAGTACGGTAGCTACCAGCAAACGAAACCACCAGCGCTGCCAAAAATAGGGATTGATAATAAAAGCATATGAAATTTCATTCGCGTCTTTAAAATTTGAATTCAACGATGCACGTATCCTAAATACATATTGGGAGGGAGGGAGTTTTGGAAAAATTACAGTATGGTCTTTTGTATTCTCCCATTTAGAAGTATAGCCTTCAAGCAAAAACTGATAATTAACTTTTTGTGGATCACTGTACCAAAGACCGTCATAATCGAATCGCAGGTTATTCTCATCAGCAGAAAATTCATTTTTCTTTTTGAAGTCTATGCTTTCCAGAAAAACATTTACGGATCGCAAGACAAGCGAAGGTTGTTTTTGAGGTGTATCCCAAACAGGCTTGTATAAAATGATGCCTTTTTCTGTTCCAATCCAAATGCTGCTATCGGGCGATAAGGAAATAGAATTTAAATCAGGATTAATGTCAGAAAGATTTTCTTCTGCCGCATGATAGTAAATGCTTTTTTTATCCGGATCCAGAACATCAAAGCCGTTTTCATGGACAACAATTATATTACCATCTCGTGCACAAAGAATTGAAGTGGGTGATGGATCAGATAATCCGTCTTTAGTTTGAAACGAACGAAGACTGTCGTCTGTATCAAAGTATTTGAGTCCGGCATCGGCTATTGAAATCCAAATTCTTCCTTTTAAATCTTCCGTAAAACAATGAACAGCTTTTTTTCCTACCCTGGTGTTTACAAGTGTTTTACCATTATACATAAATACTCCATTTTCATCAGTGCCAAACCAAATTCGCTTCTTGGAATCGATAAATACCGTATAAACATAATCGTTAAGCAAGCGATTGTCTGTAAAAGGTATTTCGTTTTCTAATACGGCATTGTCTGAATTTCCATTTTGTTTGATAGTAAATTTCATTATGGAATTAAAACCTGTAACCCAGATTTCATCGCCGATTCCATTAATGGATAGTATGCTCGATTTTTCAAAATCACTATGAGTAATAATTTTACGAACTTTGTTGGTAGAAGGATTGAAACGAAAAACTCCTTCGCCCATAGTGCCAAACCATAAATATCCATAGGGGTCAGGATATATGGAAACGATGTCAATCATTTTATCGAGTACTTTATACTCGCGGTAACTATATCCGCCATACTTGTTTAGGGACAAACAGCCTAATTGCTGATCAGGACTAAACCAGATATTTCCGTTTTTGTCGTTAACGAGACAGTGTATATAATTGAATTTGTGAGATCCAATAGAAGAGAAAAAATTAATTTTATCGCCGCTTGTTCTATAAAGGTGAATGGATTCGGAAAACCAGGCATTATTCTCCTTGTCAAGGAGCATGTCATTGGCTTTGATGTTTCGCCCTTCTTCCAGTATTAATGCCTGAATGTTTCCCTCGTTATCAATTACCTGTATTCCGTTTTCTTCAGTAGCAACCCATATCTTATTGCCGACAGACAATATGCAATTTACCTGGCCATATCTCCACCTTATTTTTAGATTGTATCGTATTAACTTATTTCGGATACAATCATATTGAGCTATACCTTTGTCTTGAAGGCCAATCCATAATATGCTTTCCTTCCCCATATAAAAGGTTCTGGCTATATCGTCCGGCAAGCCTTCTGAAGGTCCTAAAATTGTAATTTTCTTTTTCCCATTTGAAAAGCTAACCAGGTTTAAACCTGCATCCGTGCCAATACAAATGCGTTGATCGGGAAGCAGCTGAAGGGCATAACAATAATTATTGCTTAATCCATCGTTAGAATCAATGTTGTACAAATGATTCTTTTCAATACAATAAAGACCTTCACCTTTAGTGGAAAAATACACTCTTCCCTCAAGATCTTCAACGAAATCACTGATGGCTGCTTTAGGAAAACCTTCCTGTGGATTATATGGAACAATCATTTGATTTTTGATCAAAATGATTTTTCCATTTTCAAAACCAACCCATAACGTTCCTGACTTATCTTCAAACAATGCACTAACGGGAATCTGCAAACTGTCTGTACTATAAACATTTTTAAAATTAACTCCGTCAAAAGTAAAAACTCCATTATCCGTACCTGCCCAAATGAGTCCATGGTTGTCTAGTAATAATTTAAGGATAACAGGCCTTGTGTTTTCTGAACGAATATCAAACGATTTGACCATGGGCTTCTGTGCCGACGATACCTGAAAAATCAGTAAAAATATAAATACATGTATTAACCGAAAAAAAATCCTCATGATTATTTTCTTTTATTTCTTTGGCAAATCAATATCGACTTCCACTTGTATTTCGCCTGCGATTTTTTCATGCACTACTCTCGGTATTTTAATTTTATGGTCTGACAATAAAATACTGAAATGTGATTCAATTTTGATTCTTTCGTTTTCAACAGTAACCGTACTTTTAATAATTCTTTCCATTTCTGCTCCATGGATTATTAACAAACCTTTCGCTCTGACTTCATAAATTCCGTTAATTGTCAGATCAATATCTTCAATAATTTTACCATAAAAGGACGCTTCCCGAAAATCTTCCGATTCAAGATACTTTTCATTAAAATGCTCTTGCTGAAGCGAACTGTTGAATCCATGGAATGTACGTATGAGTACCTTGAAAAAAAATGTCTTTTTGGATGGGTTAATTACACCAATTAGGTTGGAGGAAGATGCTTTTATTATTTCTTGCTGAGCTTCAGAACTAAAATATATGTGGCCTTCTCCTGAAAAATAATTTTCCTGACCATAAATCGGTTTACAAAGGAGTAAAAATAAAAGATAAACAAAAGTTCTTGACATATGTTTTTATAATCGATACGTTTAACCAGCTAATTTATTTTTTTCCGGAATTTATTGTTTTTCAATGTGTGAAATGATTTTATCTGTAGCTCCAATGTGTTTTTTTACATAAGCAGAACATATTTCAGACGAAGTTTTTAATTTTTTTTTATCGGTTAGCAAGGTGTTAATAGTATATTTTGCCTCTGCCACATCCTTCATAGAAAAGGATCCGCCTAAGCGAACAAGTTCAACGGCTTCTTTAAATTTTTCATACTGTGGACCGAATATAGTTGGTTTTCCAAATGCAGCAGCTTCAAGAATATTATGAATTCCTTTACCGAAACCTCCTCCAATCCAGGCAAAAGTAGCATATTGATATGCAGTTGATAATAGACCAATATTATCCATTACAATTACTTTTGCTTCTCTGTTTTTTATTGCCTGAGAAAATCTGGTAATTTCACCCGGACTATAATATTTTGAAAGAAGAGTCAATAATGTCTGTATTCTTTTTTCATTAATTTCATGCGGCGCAATAATAAGATTAATATTATTTTTATCTAACTCTCCCAGTGATTGCAATAATATCTCTTCATCTTCAGGCCATGTACTGCCTGCCAGCAAAACTGCTTTATCGTGAAAGTAGGAATGCAAAATTTCAATTCCCTTTCCTTCCTGTATTATTTCATAAACTCTGTCAAATCGTGTATCGCCGGTTAACATGTAATTGGTAATTCCATGTTCTGAAAGGAGTCCGCCTGAATTTTCATCCTGCAGGAAAAAGAAATTAACTCTTTTTAAAATAGACATAAAAAAAGTGCCATACCATTTAAAAAATATTTGTGAGGGTCTGAAAATGGATGAAGCAATATAAAGCGGAATGCCTCTGATATCGGCCTCATTGAAATAATGAAACCAAAATTCATATTTAATGAAAACAGCATATGTCGGTGAAACAGTTTCTATAAAATATTTTGCATTACTATGAGTATCGACAGGGAGATAACAAACATAATCCGCTTGATTATAGTTTTTGCGGATTTCATATCCCGAAGGAGAGAAAAAAGTAAGGATGATAAATGCGGATGGATCTTTTTGTTTTATTTTTTCAATTAATGGACGACCTTGTTCGAATTCACCAAGTGATGCACAATGAAACCATATTCGCTTAAAGGGCGCTCCCTCTAATTTTCTGTTCAGGTCAACTTTCCAGTTTTTTCTTCCCTGAACCCAAAGTTGAGCTTTCTTATTCCCCAGAAATGCGGAAAGGCTTATGCCCGAAGTATAAATGTAGACAGCTAAATTATAAAGTAATCGCAATGGTTTAGTTTATATAAGTTTTATCTGACATACGTTTGTAAATGGGAAAAACCCATCCTAACCTTATTCCGAATAAAAGATCTGTTCGTGATTTGGTATCTTGAATACCCGTATCAAAATTTTGTGCTCTCTTGTTTTTAGTAAAGCCCTGTGTACATTCAATGCCGGCATAAAAATTTACAAGCTTATGGTTTGAGAAATTCATGTACCCGAGAAATTCAGTTAGAGAAAGTCCATTGGTCAGTCTGTCAAATCCTTTTTTGTACTCACCTTCCAGGTAAGGAATATTACCGGATGGGGTTTCTATTCGTATTTTGTGTTGAATAAATCCGACTCCCAGTGTTGTCATAAGTCCTGAATTTTTATTAGGCCCTATAATAGGAAATATTTTCCCGGTTTTAATCTCAAATTTAAATCCTCTTTCCCGAAGAGCAACAATTGCATATTGTCCATTACCATCGATGATATTTCCATCGGGTGTCTTAAATGCATCAAGAAAACTGTTTTCCTTAACATTTTCGCCAAATAGGAAATTCCCTTCCAATCCTATCAATATATTGTTTCGGAATTTCCATTGAAATACTGCGCCTACATTCAGATTGTTGCCAAAACGATCAGCTAAGTCTCCCCCGGGAAGCTGGTAGGAAGTAACAATACCAATCATTGGAAAAGAAAGCGTTGTATCGCGAATAGAAAACTGCGCTTTGGTCTCACCGGTGTGGCAAAACAAAATGGCCAGACTAAAAAAAATGCTTTTAAATTTTTTTGATCTCACAATTGATATTACCATTTTTTTTTGCGGATAAAATTTTATTAATCTTTTTTTCGGGGAATAGTAAGGCTTTGGAAAGCTGTGGACCGAATATGCTTGCATAAATAAACTATTTGTCCTGTATGATAGCCATAATGTGAGAGCTGTCTTTGCAGTGCACGTAAAACGGTATGATCTTCATTCCGTATAGTCACAATCTTCAAAAGATCGTCTGAAGTTAATTCCGAAAGGACTTTAAACAAAAGGGACCATCCTTTATTCCAAAAATCAAAAATTTCTTCCCTGCTCTTTCCTTCGTCAATAAACTCAGAATCCCTGTTTCTCCATTCTTTTTCTCCATCTGTAATAAGGAAGTCGGTAAATCTGGACAACATATTTCCGGCCATATGTTTCATCATTATGGAAACACTGTTTGATTCAGCATCGGGACAATAATGCATTTCTTCATTGCTAATCTGGGCAATTGCTTTTTCAGCAGTGCTTTTGAGCCCGCGAAAACTTTTCAGGATTTCAAGAAGATAAACTTCAGCAACTTCATTCATCGATTTTTGTTTTTAAATCATCGGCATTAAACTGAAATGGCAACAGGCTGCTTATGCTTTCTGAAACAACAACTTTTCCGGTTTCGCCTGTCATCAATATTCGTATGTTTTGTTTATACCTGTGCTCATATTCGGCAATAGCCTGTCTACAGGCACCACAAGGAGGAATCGGTTTGTCAATATGAAATTTCTCTGAAAAAGCTGTTATGGCTAAGGCTTTTATTCCTACACCCGGGTAATTTGCACCTGCAGCAAAAATGGCAACCCTTTCTGCGCATAAACCTATTGGATATGATGCATTTTCCTGATTATTACCTTTTATTACAATGCCATTTTCAAGTAAAAGTGCTGCCCCAACATGGAAATGAGAGTATGGAGCATAAGCGTTCTTCATACTTGATTTAGCGGCTTCAATAAGGTTAATTTCATCTTTACTTAATTCAGACAGATTTTCATATTCTTTCAGCTGACATAGAATTTCTAGATTTTTCATACGTTAAAAATAAGAGCTTAAAAGTAATGAGAATTAAGTAATTAGTATAATTGAATCGGAAGAAAATTGTGAATTGTGATATGGTGTTCGTTAAAGTTAAGAAATGTATGGAATAAGATTATTGATCTCAAAACTAAACATTCTTTACCATTAAACGTAGTTATTAAGTTTAAACAATCTACATCCTGAGTGAAGAAAATATTTTCCATCTTTGCATAAAATAAGAAATTTAACAATGATAACATTAAAATTAAAAAGGGCTATTCTGCCGTTTTTGCTAGTTCTTCTTATAATTGCCGGCTGTAAAAAAGAAGAAGGAATCGGCGGCACTTCAACAATTAAAGGAAAAGTCATTGTATACAAATATGACCCCCCGTTCGATGGCATTGAATCTATATATCCTGCAACAGACGAAAGAGTCTATATTATTTACGGAGAAGATGGAACTGCCTACGATGATGATTATAATACGTCTTATGATGGGTCATACGAATTTAAATACCTGCAGAAAGGGAAATATCGATTATTTGCTTACTCAAGTGATTCAACAGGCGCCCATACTTCGGGTAACCTTTCCGGCAGGAAAACTCCAGTATTTGTAAATGTGGAAATCAAATCGAATGGTTCTACTGTTGAAGTTCCGGATTTAATAATTTTAAATAATAAACCTTAATTTCAAATCTATGAATTTTAAAAACTTTTTCTTAATCGTCATCTTGGCTCTGCTTGTCATAAATGCTTATCCGCAAAGCAAGAAAGATGCAAAGAAAAATAAAATTAAATCAATCAGGGAATCTCATACTATTTTAGAAGAGGGAAAAGAAACTTCCTACGATGCACTTTTCAGGAAGTTTGACAGCAATGGAAATGTAATTGAAGAAATTGATTATGATAAAACCGGTAAGATTAAAGACCATTTTACTGCAACCTATAATAAGGATAATGATAAAATAGAGGAGCAGGTTTTCGACGAAAACGATAAGGTAAAAAAGAAGAAAGCATTTAAATACAATGCAAAAGGTGACAAGGTAAGTCAGACTGCAGTGGATCCGGCCGGAAAAGTTATTGAATCAACGGTTTTCAGCTATAATCCCAATGGTGACAAAATTGCTGAAACCGAAATGGACGGGTCTAATAAAGTCCAGCGTAAAGTATTTTACATATATGACAAAAAGGGAATGTTGATACAAGAAAAGTCAGTGGATGGTGCAGGCGCCCTCATAAAGGAAATTCGTTACGTTTACGAATATTAAGATACACATTTGAAAACAGTTGATGAAATATTAAAAGAATTTGACCCTATTACTCTTAAAGAGATGGATAAGGTTAAATTACAAGATCGCATGGATACCAAATTCATGTTTCAGGAAAGCATGCTTCCTGTTTTTCTTGAAAAAATGAAGGAGCATTATTATGCTTTGGATATTAACGGCATTCGATTTAATCATTACGAAACACTTTATTTCGATACAAAAAATTTTAATCTTTACCTGAATCATCACAACGGCAAAGTCAATCGGTATAAATTCAGAGCCCGCAAATATGTTGAATCTAACCTTCATTTTTTCGAAGTGAAATTCAAAAGCAATAAAGGCCGTACTGTGAAAGAGAGAATAAAACGTCCTGAAATACTCGCTAAAATAACGGATAGTTCTCACGATTTGGTGAAAAGTTTTTCAAATATTGACCCTGAAAGTCTGGAAGCTAAACTTTGGGTAAACTATAAGAGAATGACTTTTGTAGCCAAAGAATCAAATGAAAGACTTACTATCGATACGAACCTGAATTTTATTGACGATAATAAAAATATTTTCATCAAAGGACTGGTTATCGCCGAAGTTAAACGGGGGAGTGCCCGTGATAAAAGTTATTTTGTTTCCATGATGCACTCCAGTCGGGTAAAGGAAAGATCGATTAGTAAATATTGCCTTGGGGTTGTTTCCCTCAATGAAAAAATCAAGAAAAATAATTTTAAACCAGCACTTTTATATCTACAAAAACTACTACGAGCATCATGAATGAAACTATGAACCAAATTGAATTATTTGATAAGCTTTCAGATAAGTTTTTCCTGCGCCTTCTAATCGACGTAATATCTATGTTCGTATTGGTTAGACTTATTTATTTCAGAATTTATAAGAAAAAGGATTATCTCTTTACTTTTTTTCTGTTTAATATCATTATCTTTATTATCACCTACCTCTTAAACAAGGTAGATATGTCGATGGGGGCCGCTTTTGGTCTCTTCGCAGTCTTTTCTATGTTGCGTTATCGTACAGAAGGACTTACAACAAAAGATATGACATACTTATTTATTGTCATAGCAATTGGTTTGATATGCGCCGTCAGTAAAGCAACATATTTTGAGCTCGGAATAATAAATGCAATTCTTATCGGCTTTACTTATGCCCTGGATGGAAACTGGCTTGTGAGAAATGAGATGGTGAAAAATGTTTTGTATGAAAATATAGAAATGATAAAGCCTGAAAATCATGCAGAACTTATTAAAGATATGCGTAACCGGACAGGCTTAAATATTCACCGAATTACTATTAATCGTGTCGATTTCCTGAAGGATACTGCCATGATTAAGATCTATTTTTATGAAGATAGGCCAAGAGATAAAAAGTCTTAAATTTTATTTCTTCTTTATCAAAGCAACAGCATAACATGCAACGCCTTCTTCCCGGCCAATGAATCCCATCTTTTCATTAGTCGTTGCTTTAATGGAAAGATCATTGGAGTCAATCTCCATTACTGTTGAAAGCGTTTTTACCATTTGTGGAATAAAAGGAGCGATCTTGGGCTTTTCCAGACAAAGCGTTGCATCAATATTGCCAATGGAGTAGTTCTTTTCTTTCAGAAGCGCACATACCCTGCTTAAGAGTATTTTACTGTCAATGTTTTTAAACTCCTGCGAAGTATCCGGAAAATGGATGCCTATGTCGCCCAGGTTTGCAGCTCCCAATAAAGCATCGCATATGGCATGTATTAAAACGTCGGCATCTGAATGACCTTCTGCTCCTTTACCATGGGGTATTGTAATTCCTCCGAGCCAGAAAGTTCTTCCTTCTGTTAATCTGTGTACATCAAAGCCAAAACCAATTCTCATTGCTGAATTTTTAGATTCGTAAATAAAAAAAAGCGGGTGATTGTGCACCCGCTCGTAAAATATTTTTTTAGAAGATATTATTCGTTGTCATCATTGGTTTCTTTACCGCCGCCTTTCAACCCATCAAAATCAAACAGCAGGGTGAAACGCAATGTGTTTTCAAGGGGATTACGTTGAGTAGTTGGTATAAGGTAAGCAAAATCGAAACCAAATACATTATAGCGAATTCCTGCTCCGATGGTAAAGAACTTTCTGTTTCCTTTGGTAGAAGCCTCGTGAAAATATCCTGCGCGAATAGCAAATTGTTTATCGTACCAGTATTCAGTTCCAATGGAATAAGTAAATTCTTTCAACTCTTCTTTAAAGCCTGCCGGTGCATCGCTCCATGAACTGAACAAGGCAGAAGCTACAGAAACGTTGGAAGGATCTTTTCCGGCAGCTATTACCTTGTTGCCGTCTGCATCTACTACAAAATTACCATTAGCATCTTTAGCATAAACAGGCGGTGTTGGAACAAGCAGTTTGTTTATATCTGCACCGAAAGAAATTGTATTGTATTGATCCAAATCAATTTTCAGATTGGAACCTAAACGGAAATTTGCCGGAATAAAATCTTTTGTTTTAGTATCTGTATATGAAATCTTTGTTCCAATATTTGAAATATTAAGTCCGAAAGCCAGTAAACTCTTTTTGTTGGAAACCTCAATGTCTTTACGGTAATATGCTGAAAGATCAGCAGCAACAGACGTTCCGGCATGAGTATTAATAGAGCCATTACTGATTGCAACTCCGCCAGTCAGATTGGAATAGATATAACGCAATGCCAGTCCGCCGGAAAGATTTTCTCCCAGTTTGCGTGCGTAGGCTACATCAAATGACCATTCGTTAGGATTGAAAGATGCATAGCGATCTCCGCCTTCATTTGTGAAATCAATATTTCCTAAAGAGAAATACAATAATGAAGCTGCAATAGCCTGATCTCCTTTAAGTTTTTTATATCCTGAAAGGTAGGCCAGGTTAATATCGTTAACCAGTGCATGAAGCCAAGGAGTGTAGGATATTGAAAAGCCACCTGTTTTTTCAATAAAAGCAAGCTTGGAAGGATTCCAGTGAATTGAATTTGGGTCAGGTGTTGTTGCTACTCCATAATCTCCCATTCCACCGGCTCTGGTATCCGGAGCAATCTGCAGGAAAGGAACAGAAGTGGTAATGGTGTTGATTTGTCCCAGCAGTGAATCCGTGAAAGAATTCAACTGTCCTCCTGATGAATTGGAAATGGTAAAGACCGTCAAGCAGATTGTCAAGGCTACAAAAACGCCTTTTTTAAAGTTTAAATGCATTTTATTTAATTATGAGTGTCCAAATATACGTTAATAAATAAATTAAGTTTAACGAAGAATAACGAGTTTTTCGAATTTATCGGCATATTGACCATCGTTGGTTTTTACGCGTAGTCTATAAACATAAACGCCCCGACCTATTTTATCTCCAAAATCATCAAGTCCATTCCATTGCAATTCATCAGACCGATAACCATCCATGGTAATTTTCTCTGAAATTGTTTTGATAAGCTTTCCGCTTACAGTATAGATTTGCACTTGAACATCTAAAGGCACATATGGCCTGTTATGTTCGAACATGAAAGTTGTATGAGTAGTAAAAGGGTTCGGATAATTTAAGACATGATCCAATGCAAGTTCTGCTGTTTCACTGACAACAAAATCGGTGGTGGCTACACTTGAATTATTATATACATCCCATACCTTAAACGCTAATGTATGAGGGCCGGTAGCAAGATTCTTAAAAGGATAGCGCACCTTTCCGGATTGATAACTGTCGCGGTCGTTTTCATAATAATCATTCAAAA